>NZ_JAUPTE010000003.1:0-154380 GCF_036701705.1 Microcoleus sp. w1-18aA5
TTAGATTTTAGATTTTAGATTTTAGATTTTAGATTTTAGATTTTAGATTTTAGATTTTAGATTTTAGATTTTAGATTGCAGAACAAATCTACAATCTACAATGTGAAATCCGAAAGTTAGATTGCAGCAAAATAACCAAAATAAAGGGAGCGATCGCACCAAAGCAATCAACCCCCTTTAAATATTGCGAACTATCTACTTTCTGCGCCGCCGTCGCCAGTCAGCACCCAACCGCTTGAGGTAATCCCAGCCGCGTTGGGGCCAGACATGATCGCTACCAATCTTTTCGGCAATCCAGCGAGCGACTTTGGGGCCTGTCCAGTCTCCGCCGTCGGGGGCAGGGCCTTGCAGCGCTTGTCGCAGTTCTTCTTGCTGTTCTGGATTCAGCAAGGATTTTGCAGGAGGGGGCTGGCGGTCTCCGCTGCGGTTCCTGACAGAGGTAGGCCCTTCTCGGTTATAGCGCTGGACAATTTCTTTGGCGTAGTCGTAGTTGAGGCCTACGACTTGGGCTGCTTGTTTGATAGTCCAATTTCGGGAAACTAACAGCAGCAAGTGCCAGCGGCGCGACTCTGTGGTGTTTTGTGCCTGCCGGTAGCGAATTTTGAGTTCCTCTGCCGTCAGGTGGGATTCTAAGTGAGCTTTAGGTGGCATTCCTCCAACGGGGCATCGGGAACTTCTTACCATATATCTTGGGTTTTGGGGATAATTCCGGATGAAATTATTTTCCTGGGGATCGATCGGGCAAATAAGTAGCTTTTTTTACCGCAGATGCACGCAGCTAGTCGCAATTGAGGAAGGACTGCTGTTTTTTTGCAGGTGCGCGCAACAGGAGACCACGGCGTGGCGGTGAGCGTTCCCAGCTTTTTTGTGAACCCCAGATTTATGACAGGCTTGTTGACCGAAAGCATCCAGGATACAAGCCGCCGGATTCATTCCGAAAGCAGACTCAGGATCCAGAAATAAAAAACCTGTATCCGATGAAACTTGCCCCCCGAATTTATCCGTGGGGTCAATGCTTCAATTCTAAAATCTAAAATCTAAAATCTAAAATCGATTGACCTCTGGCACAGGGGGCGTGGATCGGAAAAGGTCGATCGCTATTTTCTTCGATCGGGCAGCGGCCCTTAATTCACTCGGCTGAATGATAACTTTTAGTCATTTTTGACTAAAAAAGTATTCTTCATAATCTGACCCTAATTATTAGGCTATATACCGCCATAATCTAATCTTTTATTATCATATTTTTTATATTAAGTTTATTTATTTATATGTTTACAGGAGATTAATCTTCTATAAAATCAGCTTAAATGCTGCTAATTATGCCCTTTAAAATAACTTAAGCCTAATAAACAAATATGTATTGTGAACTATAATATTCTGAAAATTCCCCGGAATAAAGCATTCATAACCGGGAATTGGTTTATTTTCTATGCCTTCTTTTTCTTCCCTAAATACTTGGTTGCGTCGAAGAAAAGCTAGGTTCTATCTAATATTTGAGAATTTAGATTGCAGAATTGGGAATGACTAATTTCCTAATGATTGTGATCTTGCATACACATTCTTGGAGGCATAACCTAATTATGTAGGGGTCTCATTGCACACATTACCCCTTCTTCAAATAATTCGCGAGTCCAACCACTTGTTGCATAAGTTTTGATACAGTTGCATTCTTGGTTTGTTAAAAGATGAGGTAAAAAACTCGATCGCTATTTTGTGTTCGGTGGGATTTGGGGAATTTAATCTATTGTAGATAAAATGACCTATCGCCCGTTAGCGGAGTCCTCTTTGAGGCTCGAACTTTCGCCACAAAAATAGCCGACTTTGCCTTCGGGCTGTAAGCAGGTACAATTGCCAGTTATATTAACTGTATTGTCTCAAAGTAGAAAGAATAAAGGTACGAGCATGGCATCCATCCGCGAGTTGCACCGACAACTGGTCAATAAAGAACGCTCTGCTGTGGAAATTACTCAAGAAGCATTAGACCGAATTACCCAGCTAGAGCCGAAGTTGAAAAGCTTTCTGTGCGTGACGGCAGACAGCGCACTGGCGCAGGCCCATAAAGTGGATGCCCAAATCGCAGCCGGAGAGCAAATTGGCCTGTTGGCCGGCATCCCGATCGCCGTTAAAGATAATATGTGCACCGAGGGCGTTCCCACAACCTGCGCCTCTCGGATTTTGGAGAATTTTGTGCCTCCCTACGATGCAACCGTCGTCTCCAAACTCCAAGCAGCCGGTGCGGTGATTGTGGGTAAGGCGAATATGGACGAGTTTGCAATGGGGAGCTCGACAGAAACTTCTGCTTATCAAGTTACCGCGAATCCTTGGGACTTGGAGCGCGTGCCCGGAGGGTCTTCTGGCGGTTCTGCCGCAGCGGTAGCCGCTGGAGAATGCGTCGTGAGTTTGGGTTCGGATACTGGGGGCTCAATCCGCCAACCTGCTGCTTTTTGCGGGTTGGTGGGGCTGAAACCAACTTATGGGTTGGTTTCTCGCTACGGTTTGGTGGCCTATGCTTCTTCTCTCGATCAAATCGGGCCCTTTGGCCGGACTGTTGAGGATACGGCGATTTTGTTGGGGGCGATCGCGGGTTATGATCCGAGAGATTCCACGAGTCTTAATGTCCCAATTCCTGACTACGCTCAAGCTTTAAGACCCAGTTTGCGACCCAAGGGTCAAATTAGAATTGGTGTAATTAAAGAAACTTTTGGTGTAGGGCTGGACTCGGGGGTTAAAGACGCTGTTACTAAGGCGATCGAGCAATTTCAACAATTGGGCGCAGAAATTCAAGTCATTTCTTGCCCCCGGTTCCGCTACGGTTTACCCACTTACTACATCATTGCTCCCTCGGAAGCTTCGGCAAATTTGGCGCGATATGATGGAGTGAAGTACGGTTTCCGATCTCCAGACTCCGATAATCTTTTGGATATGTATGCCAAAACCCGCTCTCAGGGGTTCGGTGCGGAAGTTAAACGCCGGATTGCGATCGGCACTTACGTATTGTCGGCTGGATATTACGATGCCTATTATCTAAAAGCTCAAAAAGTTCGGACTTTGATTAAAGAAGACTTTGAAAAAGCTTTTTCTCAAGTTGATGTTTTAGTCTGTCCCACTGCTCCTACTACCGCATTTAAGGCAGGCGAAAAATTCAATGATCCCCTGAGTATGTATTTGTCAGATTTGATGACTATTCCCGTGAATCTTGCTGGTTTGCCAGCTTTGAGTTTGCCCTGCGGATTTGATGATAAAGGACTGCCCGTGGGTATACAACTGATTAGTAATGTTTTGCAAGAATCTCGGTTGTTTCAAGTGGCTCACGCTTACGAACAGTCTACGAATTGGCACTTACACCACCCGGAATTGCATTAATTTTTGAAAATCGGCGGAATACGGTGGCGGAAGTTAGTAATCGATCTTGGCTAATTGTCTAAATTAATAATTTGCCATTAGCTTTTGAGCGATCTCTAATTTCCCGCGTGCTCTATCTATGAACAATTTGCTAGTATTCCTTTTGTCTAAATCGCTAATAGCTTTTGGGATAGTTTTGGCCGTTGCTTATTCTGCTGCTTGTGTATTCCTATTTGTAGCGCAAGGTAAGTTTATCTTTTTTCCTGCGCGGGCGATCGAAACTACGCCAGATGATTTTCAGTTGAAATATCAAGATGTCTGGCTGCCAATTTCAACTAAAACAGGCGCGGTTGACAGCGTGCACGGGTGGTGGATTCCTGCCTCGGAAAATCCCCCCAGCCCCCCCTTAGCAAGAGGGAGAGCAAGAAAGGGAGAGGCCGTTCCCTCTGTTAACACCGGAGGCTCGGATAGCCCCCCCAGCCCCCCCTTGCCAAGGGGGGGAGCTAGAGGAGTCGGAACGTCCCCGCAAAGTGATAGACCGACAGTCGCTCCGCTTCCCCCCCTTAACAAGGGGGGGTTAGGGGGGGTAGTTTTGTACCTGCACGGCAATGCTTCAAATGTGGGATCAAATGTCGAACACGCTCATCGATTTCATCGATTAGGTTTGTCGGTATTTGTGATGGATTATCGTGGTTATGGAAAAAGCCAGGGCGATTTTCCGAGTGAATCTCAGGTTTATGAGGATGCTCAACTTGCTTGGGATTATTTGGTGAAACAGCGGGGGATTAACCCGAATCAAATTTATATCTACGGTCATTCTTTGGGAGGCGCGATCGCGATCGATCTAGCCGTGCGTCACCCGGAGGCGGCGGGGTTAATCGTAGAAGGATCTTTTACTTCGACGCGGGCGATGGTGAATTTCCAAAAAGGCTTGTTTTGGATGTTTCCGATCGATTTTTTGCTGACACAGCGGTTTGATTCTCTTTCAAAAGTCGATCGCCTGCAAATGCCCGTGCTGTTTATTCACGGAACTGCTGACAATGTAGTTCCAGTGGAAATGACCAAAAAACTGTTTGATGCAGCACCTGAACCCAAACAGCTTTACATAGTTCCTGATGGAGGTCACACTAATGTGGCACAGATCGGGGGCGCAGAATATCTGCAAATACTGAGCCAATTTTTAGGTTCTTCAAAGTAGATAAAAGCTATTGGCGGTAACAGGTTAAGTTTGATATCTGTACCGCCTGCTCGCACTTCTAACAGTAGATATCTAAAGCGGAGTAGTTATCCCGATGATACCGCTTAGTATAACCTTAATACATTCAGCCACCAGTCATTCACGGCATAGCAATAATTGCAATAATTGTTCGTACTTATAGCTTGTTCTTTCTTAACTTCGCAGCCGCGCCGAGATGTTTTTCGATCCGGCATCCGGGCGCCGCAGAGATTGGCACCTGTGAGATTAGTTTTGTTCAATCTCGCATCCCTCAAGTCTGCCGATCTAAGGTCGGCACCGCTGAGATTTGCACCGCTTAAATCGGCTTCTTGGAGGTCGGCACCGGTGAGATTTGCACCGCTTAAATCAGCATTTCTCAGGTCGGTTCTATTTAGTTTAGCAGCGCTCAAATTACTGCATTTTAAGTTAGCCAACTGGAGGGATGCGCCTCGCAGGAAACTCTCGCTGAGGTTGGCATTTTCTAAGTTGGCTCCCCTGATGTCTGCCCTGCTCATATCGGCTTTGCTGAGGTCGGCGTCAGCCAAAAAGGCGTTTCTCATGTTGGCGTGGTTTAAATTAGCTTCCATTAAATCAGCCGCAGTCAAATCGGCATCAACTAAGTCGGCCCTGTTGAGAGTGGCGCGGCTCAAGGAAGCGCCAAACAAATCTGCACGGCTCAAGGAAGCGCCAAATAAGTCGCATCCGGGACATCCTCTGGTTTCTAGCAGCCGCTTGACTAGAGACAGATTTTGAGCTTGCAAGGGAAGTGCGGCGCAAAATGGGAGTAGCATTATCGCTGCAGTCAGAATTTTCAGTTGGATTTTGGTCATAGTTTGGGTAAGTCCTGTAACTGCCTTTCATCACCGATTTGTCTGCTGGACTTACGCGCGCGGGGTGAAAAACCCGGTTTCCTCGTTAATTTCTCGCTGTCAAACGCAATATTCTTAGCAGAAACCGGGTTGTTTGCCCAAGTCCTAGTCTAGTGGATGGACGCGCCTCGACGGTGTAAGGTTCGATCGCGCTCACGAGTCCGGATATTACTTACGCCTTTGGGATGAGAGCGCGCCTCAAGGCTCCCTTGCAGCGAACAGCGAACTGCCGGAGTCCCTGAATACCAGGGATTTTGGAGCTTGCGACGGCTGCGGCAAGTGGTTGACTCCGACAGCGCATAAGTATTTGTAATCGATGCAGTGGGATTTTGCTGCGGAGGGTGATCGTTCTCCGTACAGGCGATCGGTAAATAAGCCAATTGGCTTAGACTCTTAAGACATATTGCTGATGCGCTGCCTTCTATAAAAAAGATAGCATTTTTATGTGATCCCCGAAATAATACCGAGCCAGCAAGTATAAAAAAGATACCGGGTGTCTCGGCGGGCGGGAAAATAGGGTACAGCTAATACTTTCATACGAGGAAAATAGATGTCTAACAGCATAGATCAACTTGCAGAATGCGGCAGGGGGATCAAACTCATGTGGCAGATTGCAGACGAGATCAGTTACACCCGGACTCTCGACAATCGAAACTGTTTGTGGCTGACCAAAACTTACGAAGTAGAAGGTCGCAAGCGATCCCAAAATTTTATAAAAAAAGCTAGCGTTTTAGATGGATTAATGAATTTATTAAACACCTGGGATTGGCAGAGTAAACAGCAGCAGGAAGAAGAGTTCCATGAAACTTGTATTCAACATATTAGCCTGCAAGTCAACACAGATGTGAATGCTTTAACTCAAGTTTTGTTGTGGTTTGAGCAGTTGAAAGATTTATCGCTCCCCAATGAGGTTTGGTGGAAGTTTCAGTTGGCGCTGGCTGAAGGTTTCACTAATGCAGTTCGCCACGCTCACAAAAATCTGCCAGTAGAAACTCCTATTCAACTGGAAATTATGGTGTTTAACGGACGGTTGGAACTCAAAGTTTGGGATTGTGGCCCTTGTTTTGATTTTGATGCTAAGCTGAAGGAAATTCTGGTAGCAAATAGAAATAACTGCTTGGATTTAGAGGTTTTGAACGATGCTTGCTTGATGCCTAGCAGACAAAAAACTTTGGAACCGTCTCTATTTCTAATTGCTGGGTAGCTTTGGGGTGATGGACAATTAACAGACTGGCACGGTGAAAAATGTGTTATGCTAAAAACGGTGTTAGGGGAAAAGTTACGGGTTTTGTCTCCGCGTGGGTGAGGGGTTTTAAATACTGCCAACCTGCTGCAGCTTGGGTTAAGAGCTATGGTCTTGGGTAATTCTAAAGCAGTTCGATTGAAACGGGTGCATCTGTCTAATTAAATATTAAAAACTAAACATTAAAAGTTAAAAATTATTCACAATAATTTTTGAGCTTTTAATTTATCATAGTATCTGGTTGCTCACCAATTACTAATGATTTCCAAAGAAACTTTATTTGTTCTGTCTCTATTTCCCTACTTGGGATTTCTCTGGTTTTTGACTCGATCGGGAAAAACACCCCGTTTAGCTCTGATGGGATTTTACGGCACTCTCGTTTTTGTAGCGGTGACGATTCCCGCCGCAATTTACGCAAAAGTTGCCTACAACGAGTCACTAGCAAATGTCGATTGGCTGCACGGTTCTGCGGAACTATTCTTGACACTTGCCAATATTTTATTAGTTTTAGGCTTTAGAGAAGCGGTGATTAAAGCCAAAGCATCCTCGCCCGAATAAACTTGAGAGGGTAGTTGGGATTAATGCGAAACTTTCATTTGGCTAGCGTCTGTTTAGTTGGGCGAGATAAGTGACATACTTGTGAAGGCGATCGGTTTCAGTGTCAAGTAAACGACTAGCCCAAGAATGTACATTAAGTTGCGATCGCATTTCTCGAAATGCCACAGTATCTCCGCGATTGTCTAGAGGAAAAACCCAAGCATCAAATCCAGCCGACTTGAGACGGCTAACAGTTCCCTCGCCATCTTGCACCCACAATTGTGGGTTAATGCGAAGGGGTTGACATGAATATTCACCGACAACAATTCCCCCCAAAGAAACGCTAGCATCTTCTCCCCGATTGGAAAGTTCTTGCAAAATAGCTTTGAGGGAATTGAGTTTTTTCCCGTCTTGTACTTGTTGCGGTGTAAGCTTGAAAATCACCATTTCTAAAACTTCGACAGGTTTTGTCGATCGTACAATGTTGACTGGTTCCGCCGGCCAATGGTTATTTATTTCCGGTTCCCCCCTCTCGATTTCCTCTGTAATTTGTACTGTTTCAACCGGCTTGGCAGTGTCTACAATTATCTGAATTTCCTCCCCATCTTTCTCAAGTTTTCCACTAATCAGTAAGATCGCATTCTCTACGATGTAAGGTTTCACTTGTTCGTAAGCCTTGGGGAACACAACCGCTTTTATTTGATGTGTCAAATCTTCTAATTGCAAAATTGCCATCGCATCACCTTTTTTAGTCACTACCAGCTTGATAGCGCTGATCATGACAATAACTGATACTTTCCCCTTTTTATCTGCTAACTGTTCGAGAGTCACCACATCGGGGTCTGGGTTTACTTGCATGAGAAACTTTAGAGGATGTTCTGACACATAAAAACCAAGTAATTCTTTTTCTAAACGCAATTTTTCCTGTTTGTCATAATCTTGTACCAATTTAGATTTTGGCGCCGACTCATAGGTATTGACCGACTTACCAAAGCTATTCGCACCTAACAAATCAAAGAGATTGCCTTGGCCACTTTCCCGATCTCTTTTGCGGTCTTGCGCCCATTTCACCACCCCTTCGATGTCGTTTACTAATTGATGACGGTTGGGCTCAATTTTATCAAAAGCTCCGCATTGAATTAAAGCTTCTAGAGCGCGGCGGTTGACAGAATGGAGATTTACGCGATCGCACAAATCAGCCAACGATTTAAACTTACCCCCTTCCTGTCGCGCAGCCAAAATATTTTCAATTGCCGATTCTCCCACATTTTTAACAGCCGAAATCCCAAACAAAATTTTATCTTTTGCAGAGCCAGTCATCTGTTTCGGCATCGGTGTAAAAGTAAGTTCCGAGCTATTAACATCGGGCGGCTCAACCTCAATACCCAGCTTCAGACAATTGGCAATATATTTCTGTACTTTATCCTGATCGCCCCTGTTAGCCGTCAGCAGTGCAGCCATATATTCTAGAGGATAATTCGCCTTTAAATAGGCAGTTTGATAAGTGATATACGCATAGGCCATTGAATGGGATTTATTAAAACAATATTCCGCGAATTGTAGCATTTGCGCGAACAACTTTTCAGCAATTCTTTGACTGACTCCATTCTTAGTGGCGCCGTCGATAAATGTTTCCTTTTGCTTCTGCATTTCATCAGCTTTCTTCTTGCCCATTGCGCGCCGCAGCAAGTCAGCTTGACCCAAAGAATAGCCCGCCAAATCTTGAGCCATCCGCATAATTTGCTCTTGAAAGCAAAGCGTTCCGTAAGTCTCTTTTAAAATCGGCTCTAATAGCGGATGATCGTACTCAACTGTTTTACCATGCTTGCAGTCAATAAACTGAGGAATCAAACCTGCGTCCAGCGGCCCAGGTCGGTAAAGTGCCAAAATAGAAGAAATATCATCCAGACAGGAAGGTTTGAGTTTTTTCACTACATCCAGCATTCCAGATGATTCTAGCTGAAAAATACCTTCTAAATCTCCTCTTTCTAAAAGTCTATAGGTTTTATCTACATCATCGGGTAACTTTTTGATTCTGCCAAAAGTCTCTTGAGCTCTGCGCTCTATATCAGAAGGTAGCATTTCTGGATCGACAATTAGATTTTGGGTTTGCTTAATATAATCAACAGTTTTCTGGAGCGTTGTTAAGTTTTTCAATCCCAAAAAGTCCATTTTCAGCAGCCCCAAAAATTCCAAATCTTCCATGAAATATTGGGTAATCACAGCACCCTCATTATTCTTTTGCAGCGGTACAATTTCATCCAACGGCTCTGAGGAAATTACCACACCTGCCGCGTGAACACCATAGGTTTTGTTAGTTCCTTCAATGCGAATTGCCATGTCAATCCACTGACGAACGGGGACTTCAGTACCAGTTTCTGCATTTATGCAAATTGTATTTTCATAGTTGTCTTTAAATTCCTGTGCAGGTGTGTCATTGGAAATCATCACTTTAAGTTTTTCCGGTTTTCCCCTGGACACGGGAATTAGTTTAGCCATTTCGTCGGCTTTTTTGTAGGGAATACCTAACACTCTCCCAACATCTTTCAAGACAGCTTTTGATGTCATTCTGTTGAAAGTAATAATTTGCGCTACGCGCTCGCTACCATATTTTTCCGTAACGTATTTAATCATGTCGTCCCGTCTTTCTATGCAGAAATCGCTATCAATATCTGGCATAGATTTCCGTTCGGGATTGAGAAATCGCTCGAATAGTAGTCCGTGGTGTACGGGGTCGATATTGGTGATTTTGAGGACGTATGCAACTAGAGAACCTGCGGCAGAACCGCGTCCTGGCCCTACTGGGATATCGTTATCTCTAGCATATTTTATGTAGTCCCAAACTACTAAGAAATATTCCGAAAATCCCATCTGCTGAAGCATTTTCAGTTCGTATTCTAGTCTTTGTTTGTAGACGGGGGGGATTTCATTTCTGGTGCGGGCTTTGAGGCGTTCTAACAGTCCCAGCCAGGATATTTCTTCTACATAAGTATCGGCTGTATGTTCTGGAGGAATTGGAATTGTGGGAATTCGAGCTTCTCCTGTGAGCTCGTATCTCGATACTTTATTTGCGACCTCTAGGGTATTTTCGATCGCCTCTTTGATTGTTTCATCATCCAAATGATCTCGAAACAGTTGCGCCATCTCCTCGGCGGACTTAAGATATTCAGTACCGCTGTAGCGCATCCGCTTGTCTTCTTCAATCAGTTTGTTGGTGTTAATGCACAGCAAAGCATCGTGTGCTTCTACGTCGTTGCAGGAAATATAGTGAGAATCATTGGTGGCAATTATTTTAATCTTGAGTTCGCGGGCAATTTTAACGATTTCAACATTAACAATCCGGTCTTCCGGGGAACCGTGGTCTTGAATTTCTATATAGTAATCTTCCCCAAATACTTCTTTATACCAACTGGCTACTTCACGGGCAGCATCTAACTTGTTTTGCAGAATCATTTGGGGAACTTCGCCACCCAAACAAGCACTGGTAACAATTAAACCTTCGGAGTATTGTTTTAGCAGTTCCTTGTTAATGCAGGGGCGGGCAAAGATACCTCTTTCAGGCATTCCCTTTAAGTGGGAAATTGTGGTTAGTTTGACGAGGTTTTTATAACCTTGGGTATTTTTAGCTAAAACAACTTGATGGTATTTTCTTCTACCTCGAACTTTTACTTCAATGTCGCCGTTGACGACATACATTTCATTGCCAATAATCGGCTTAATATTTTTATTTCGGCAAACTTTGATGAGTTCGATCGCGCCGTACATCACGCCGTGGTCTGTAAGGGCGATCGCGGGCATCCCCAATTCCACCGCCCGTTCTGCGAGCTGTTGTAGCTGAGAAGCCCCATCTAGTAAGCTATAATCGCTGTGAATGTGCAAACCAACGAAGGACATAGGGATTTTAGATTTTAGATTTTAGATTTTAGATTCTACACTATCCGCGTGTCAAAGTGTAAAATAAAAAACAAACTTTTATGTTACTTTTGAGATAATTTTGGTAGGGGATACGAGACCGCAGCGCATCAGTTCGCCTCCGCCGTATTTGTTAACAATTATCAATTGTTGAGTTAGGAGTTCAAAGTTATGCGTTAAAATCTTGATCGCTAGAGTTAAGCATTTGCTGTGATTTTTTAAGTGCAAAACAAGGTAATTAAATGCCGCACAATTATCAACTAGCTCTCGAACAAATTCCCCCACTGGCTCAAACTATTGGGGAGCAGTTTAGCAGTTTGCCTCAAGTTGTAGCCGTCGTTTTAGCAGGTTCTCGAACAACTCTCGTTACGGATGAGTCATCGGATTTTGATTTTTACGTATATGTTAAAGAGGAAATTCCTGTTGACATACGGGAGGCGATAGCGAGACAATTTTCCGATCGCATTTCAATCAACAATCAATTTTGGGAACCCGGAGACGAGTGGATAGATATTAACACTGGCTGCGGTATAGATATTATGTACCGCAGGCCCGAATGGATCGAAGAAGAACTCGATCGCATCCTGGTAAAATATCAAGCATCAGTAGGTTATTCAACCTGTTTTTGGTGGAACATTCTCACCTCAGTATCATTGTATGACAGAGACGGTTGGTTTCAGCAATTTCAAGCCAATGTCGATCGACCTTATCCAGAACAACTCCGTCAAGCCATAATTGCCAAAAATTATCCGATTTTGCGCCACCAGATTTTTTCATTTCGCCACCAGCTAGAATCCGCTGTTTTGCGCCGCGATTCAGTAAGTATTATCCACCGAACAGCCGCTTTTTTAGGCAGTTATTTTGATATTATTTTTGCTGTTAATTCTATCCCTCATCCGGGCGAAAAGCGTCTGGTAGAAAGGGCAACAGCTTTGTGTTCAAAATTGCCGGAAGATTTGGAAAGCCAAATTCACAGTCTAACTAATTCTATTTCGTTACCTGCAGGCGATCGCCAAATTTTACATTGTCTTGATGGACTGGTTGACAGTCTCGATCACTTGTTGATTGAGGCAGGTTTAATTGCTACTAATTCTCTCGCTAACTAGGTAAGTGCAAAAAAAACAGAGTGCCATATCCTAGGGTTAGCAGTGTGCACCTCCCTAAATAGCGATCGAACTTTTACAAATTTGCTTGTTGCAAATAACGCTCCAAATCTTTAATCCGTTCTTGCGTCACTCTTGCCCTGCAATAACCGTAGGTAGAAGCAGCCAAAGAACCGCCTTCAAACTGCCCCATTTCATAATTGCAAGATTCATCTCTAAACTTGAGCCAACTACGCTGTGCTACTATCAATCTTTGCTTTTGTTTGCTGTTGAGTTTCGGCTGAAGTTGCTGATATACTTGATTGAGTTTCCTGTCGGCTGCCTGAAACTCCTGACTGGAACACGCATTCTGCTCCTGTGTAGTTTGAGGACTTTTGCAGTTGGGCTGTTGAGCGA
This sequence comes from Microcoleus sp. w1-18aA5, assembly GCF_036701705.1. Lineage (NCBI taxonomy): Bacteria > Bacillati > Cyanobacteriota > Cyanophyceae > Oscillatoriales > Microcoleaceae > Microcoleus > Microcoleus sp. w1-18aA5. Next base: position 12,619 of record NZ_JAUPTE010000003.1, read on the forward strand.
GTTGCAAGGAAGTGTTGCTGGCTTTGCTAGGAAGCAAAAATCCGGCTGTTAACAACAGCGAACTCGTGGCTAATTTGACCCAAATAGTGATTTTTTTCAAAATATTTACCTCTTTTTCAATCTTTAATTTTTTCGGGTTGAGCCGATCGCCAAATCCACCAAGCCGCCGCCCACAAAGTAAAATTGCCGAAGAGAGTCATCGCCGCTTGCAGGGTAACTATCCATTCTAGGGCTGGGGAGTTGTCAAAATAGTGCCATGTACAGGCACACATAGCGCTGACGAGAGCGGGCAGCATTCCGGCGGAAAGGGCCCACCAAGCTCGGTTTTGAGTGACTTCGCCGTAAGTCCAAATTAACCAGATGGCGGCAATCCACTCGACGACGCTAGAGACGTGAATAATCCAGGTGGGAATTGACAAAGCGTGCATTTTTTGTATTGTGAACGAAGATGAAAGATTTATCGATCGGGACTTACGCAACGGTCATATAAAGTATGATGAGTCAGTCGATTTTAGATTTTAGATTTTAGATTTTAGATTTACTCCACAGATGAATCTTGGAGCTTGAGCTTTGGTCTAAAATTTTAGGAGCATCCACGACTTAAGTCGGGGCTTGTACCTGTTTTTGGGCTGGTCATACAATTTTAGATTAGCGATTCGAGATTTTATTAGATTTGCGATTTGAGCTGACTGATGACGTAAAGCCTTGAAGCTTACTGACAGTAGCGTTTTTTTGGGTAGTAGTATTATCAAATTTCAAATCTCAAAAAAATCTAAAATCCAAAATCTAAAATCTAAAATACTTAGATTCTCCATCACAAACAAACAAAAGAGTAGAAATGCGAGCAATTTTGTGCGGCTATTACGGTAAAGGCAACGGCGGCGACGAGGCGCTGTTGGCATCGCTACTGCAAATGTTACCAGATGGCGTGACGCCGATCGTCCTGTCTGGCAATCCTGTTGAGACAAATCAGCGGTACGGGGTAGCTGCGCGCGATCGCATGAATGCCTTTCAAGTTCTCGAAGCACTCCGCACCTCCGACGCCCTAATCTGGGGCGGCGGTAGTTTAATCCAAGACGCTACTAGCATTGTGAGTCCTTTCTATTATGGTGGTTTGATGGGATTAGCGCAGCAGATGGGCTTAAAAACTGTTGCCTGGGCCCAGGGAATTGGGCCTTTGAAGCGCGAAATGACTCGCAAGTTATCTCAGCGCTGTTTTGCGGGATGCACCGGCGTCAGCGTGCGGGATAAAGGTTCAGCTACTTTACTTGCAGATTGGAAAATTCCCTTTACTTTAGCGCCCGATCCGGTGTGGGCTTTGGAGAACTCGCCCGTGTCGGGTTTGTGGGATTTACCTGCGCCCAGAGTAGCTGTTTGTTTGCGTTCTCATCCTACACTAACTACCGCCCGTTTATCAATCTTAACTCAAGCTTTAGTTGACTTTCAAAAAGCAACTCGCACCTTAATTTTGCTGCTGCCTTTTCAAGCGTCTCACGACTTAGAAATTGCCCAACATTTGCACGAAGCCCTGCCCAAAAGGAGTCGCATCCTCAGTTTAGACGATCCGAGAAAATTGAAAGGAGTGTTCCGGGGAGTCGAAATGGCGATCGGGATGCGCTACCACAGTTTAATTATGGCAGCATCGGAAGAATGCCGCTGTTTTGCCCTCAGCTACGATCCGAAAGTCAGCCAGTTAATGGAAGAGCTAGAAATGCCGGGATACTTATTATCAGAATTGCCAGACGATCCTTATTTAATCAGCAAAACCTGGATCGAACACTATGCTAACGGCGACGCCTTATCGTCAGACAGGATAAAATTTATAGTAGAGCGATCGCTCTTTCATCGCGAAGTATTGCGAGCCGCGCTCCAATAATCTCATTCAGAGGTGAAATACAATGACAGTCAGTACAGCCGACTTAAAAATTACCTGGGAAAAATTGCCAGACGACTTCATTTTAGACGAGCAACCAGTGGAAAATATCGACCAACCCTTGGTAGCCGCCGCCTTGCGCGAAATCTTAGAAATCGCAGGGCTAATTGTAACAGGAATATTAGTTGCCCCAAACATAGGAATTTGCGCTACATTAAACGGCAAGCTAGTTATTAAAGCTCCAGATTGGTTTTATGCCCGCAACGTCCAGCCGCTTTCCAGTCAAGAAATTCGCCGCAGTTACACTCCAAACTTAGAAGGAGACATTCCGGCGATTGTCATGGAATTTTTGTCAGCTAGTCCCAACGATGAATATTCTAGCAAACAAACTTATCCGCAGGGAAAATGGTTTTTTTACGAACAAGTATTGCGAGTTTCAATCTATGCACTTTTTGAGCCTGCCGCTGGAGTGTTAGAAGTCTACCAGTTGGATTCATCAGGAAAGTATGAAGTACAACCACCAGATTTAAACGGCCGTTATTGGATTGCAGGAGTTGGGTTATTTCTGGGGGTTTGGCAGGGAACAAAAGCCGAAAGAACGGGATATTGGTTGCGGTGGTGGGATGAGAGCGGAGAAATGTTATTGTGGGGAGCAGAGATGGTAGAAAGGGAAAGGCAGCAAAGGGATCTCGCTCAACAGCAAGCCGAACAAGAACGAGAACGATCGGAAAGATTAGCCGCCCAATTAAGAGCAGCAGGCCTTGAACCAGAAGCCTAATGCAATAATGAGCAATTTAAAATTGTCCCTCTGCAATTTAAGATTGCTCATTAATTAAAAAGTATTGGCTAAGATCGCAAAAATCAATATTTATCTGCGTTAATCCACGTTCATCTGCCTTCATCAGCGGTTCAAAATTACATTCAGGAGACAGCAAAATTGGCAAGAGTAAGAGTGCGGGAACACGTCAATCCCCTATCAATTAGATATCAAGCATCTGCAAGTCCCCCGGATTGGACTAAAATCTATGCCGACTTAAATTTACCGCTGCATTTAGATATTGGCTGCGGCAGAGGACGGTTTTTGTGGCACATGGCGCAAATCCAAACAGACTGGAACTTTCTCGGATTAGAAATTCGCGAACCTCTGGTAGAAGAAGCGAATCTTTGGCGGGACGAAAAAGGCTTGACAAATTTGCACTATTTGTTTTGCAATGCGAATAGTTCCCTGAAGCCAATTTTAGAAACTTTACCCGCAGGCACTTTGCAGCGAGTTAGCATTCAATTTCCAGATCCGTGGTTCAAGAAAAAGCACCACAAACGGCGGGTGGTGCAGCAGGAATTAGTCAATGAATTGGCAAATTATCTGGCAATTGGTGGGGAAGTTTTTATCCAGTCAGATATTGAAGAAGTAGAAAGAGAAATGTGCGATCGCTTTTCATCTCACCCGATTTTTAAACGTCAAAATGGCGGCGAATGGTTAGCAGAAAATCCCCTGCCTGTGGCTACAGAAAGAGAAATTGCTACTCTGAAACGGGGTGAACCAGTTTATCGAGCACTCTATCAAAAATAATGCTTGCTTTCGCAAACTCACCTTTGTCATAAATGTTATAACTTACATCTTGCACCTTGGTTAGGAACAGGCAAGATGCCTGTTCCACAAAACTTAATTTTCTTGTGGAACGGGCCGGAGAGCCCGTTCATAAAAGAATTATTTCTAACTTAAACCCAAGACGGCAGCCACATCCGAATATTGAATTCCCACTTCGACAAAGGCAGTCCCAAATAGATAGGCATCCAGAAAATAAAAGCACCCAAAACCAGAAAAATAATTGTTACCCCCATCCCTCGGAGTCTAGTTTGAGGGCTGTGCAGCCACCTGTCAACCCACCAAGCAAGTGCTAAGCCTGAAAACACAGAACAGCCCATATAATGGTATAAAAATATGCAGCGAGTCACCTTCACCCAAGGCAGCAAATTAGCGGCCCAATTAACTATTAAATATAACCCCAGCCACATTTCAGCAGTCGGCGGAAACAAAATCGGCTGCTGCTGTTCTATCCTTTCAACAGAAGCCTCGTTGCGCGTTTGCAGCCACACCAAAATTCGGTGAACTAAAACTCCTATTACTAGCAGTAAAGCTAAGGTTGACAGCCACCAAAGGAAGGGATTTCCCATTGCATGAACGTCAAAAATTACCTCAGTTGCACCTTCAGGTAAAGGCGGCAAAACCGGATCTGATTGTGCATTGTTGCTAGCTTTTTTGAAGAAGTAAACTATCGGGCGCAGCATCAACGGCCAGCCGTACCACGCGGAACAGTAAGGATGCACATCTGGGCCACTTTTAATCCGCTGGTGATAAGTCAAGATTTCCGTTTGCATCTGCCAGAAATTGGGAGTTGGATTAAAGTGCAGGTGAGGAATCCAAGAGATGCTGTAAACTAGAATAGGAATAATAGCTAGACTCAAGCAGAGTTCTATAAAATTGAGTTTAGTCAGTTTTTGTACTGGACTTTCGGCAGGAATTAGAGGTGAATCTACCTCGCGGCTTTGTTCTTCATTTCCTCTGTTACCCTGGATAAAACGAACGACCCAAGCACAGATTAAAATTAGATAAGTACCGAAAAGGAACCATAATCCGTTCCATTTGATAGCCGCAGATGCGCCGAAACCTATTCCGGCGAGTACCAGCCAAAGCCAGCGCTTTTTGCCTTCGGCTTCTACGGATTTTAAAATAAATAACTGACCTAAAATTCCAAATAAAACCAGATAAATGTTGTTCAGCGCGTAGCGAGACTCAACTAAAAACAGACCGTCGCAAGCGATCAATAAAGCAGCAATAAAAGCAAAGGTGCGGCGCGGAACTAGCTGATAAGCCAGGGTTCCCACAACTAGCGGAATAAAGGAACCTGTAAGAGCATTCAGCCAACGGTAATCCCAAGGAGAAAGCAGGGAACCAGCCATACTGTTGACGGCTGTTTTGCCGAAGGGAAGGTGAGTGCCAATCCAAATGCCGATCGCAATTATGTACTGGCTCAGAGGCGGGTGAGCGTTGAAAAAAGGAGTTTTTGTGAGATAATTGTTGGCAAATTTAGCGTAATAAACCTCGTCAAATACTAAAGTGTTAAATCGCTCTAGTTCCCAAAAGCGGAGAGTTAAGGAAAATAGAAAGATGCCGAGCATTGCTAGGGAGAAAATAACATTCGATTTGTTAAATTGTTTTTTCTTGATTTTCATAAAACAGCAGCAAATAATAGATACTAAATTTGAGGGCGATCGCTAATTTAAAATTCCTGAGTTGAGAGTAACGTAAAATAGGACTTGTGCAGAAACCGAATTTTTAATTATAAACCGGGTTTTTTGGAAAAACCCAGTTTCTTAAACCCGGTTTATAATAATGCTTGGAGAGTGCAGCGAGAAGCAGTAGCGACTATTGTTTCACCAAATACTCCCGATCTAATTGGCAAGCAGGAAGGAAAAGGGTGCATCACAAGGTGCGATAGATTATGATAGCAGCTAATCATGTCTTTTTTGAGCGAGTGCTTATGAATCCCATACTTTCGATTTGGGGGCGTTGGGGGTTAGCTGTAGGTGCGACTATCCTGATGGGATCTGCCGCGGCGCCAAATCCCCAGACATTTGAAACTTTTGCTGATTTTTGTACAAACAAAGAGAATTTGCCCCCTGGAACCAGACATACGGTGGAGGTGTTGCTATCAAAAGCAAAAACACAAGAGTGCGATCGCGCTCAAACAGCACTGACTAATCTCACAGAACTTTCCCTAATTCGCAATCAAATAGTCGATATCAAACCATTATCAAAATTCACCAATCTGAGAGAGCTCAACCTCAGTACAAATCAAATAACAGATGTGCAACCCTTATCGGGACTGACTAATCTGAGATCCCTCGTCCTCAATTTCAATCAAATCTCAGACGTGAAACCATTATCGGGGCTGACTAATCTGACAGACCTTTTCCTCGAAGCTAATCAAATCGTAGATGTAAAACCTTTAGCGGGATTAACTAATCTAACAAAGCTGTCCCTCGAAGCTAATCAAATTGTAGATGTGACACCTTTATCGAGAATGACTGAGTTAAATTTTCTTTATTTGGGTGACAATCAAATCTCAGACGTGAAACCATTATCGGGACTGACTAATCTCACACTACTTTACCTAGCTGACAATCAAATAGTCGATATCAAACCATTATCAAAATTCACCAATCTGAGAAGGCTCAACCTCAGTATAAATCAAATAACAGATGTGCAACCCTTATCGGGACTGACTAATCTGAGCTCTCTCGTCCTCAATTTCAATCAAATCTCAGACGTGAAACCATTATCGGGGCTGACTAATCTGACAGACCTTTTCCTCGAAGCCAATCAAATCGTAGATGTAAAACCTTTAGTTGGATTAACTAATCTAACAAAGCTGTCCCTCGCATCTAATCAAATTTTAGATGTGACACCTTTATCGAGAATGACTGAGTTAAATTTTCTTTATTTGGGTGACAATAAAATTGCAGATGTGAAACCATTATCGGGATTTGCCAATCTGATACTGCTTTTCCTCGAATCCAATCAAATCGCAGATATCAAACCTTTAGCGGGATTGACAAATCTGACCGCCCTACACCTCAGTAGAAATCAAATCGCAGATATCAAACCTTTAGCGGGATTGGTATATCTGACCACCCTCGATGTCAGTAGAAATCAAATCCCGGATGGAGAAGCCGATCGATTAATTGAGAAAAACAAACAACGATTAAATCAAAAAACAGATGAAGCCGAGCGATTGGTTGAGGAAGCTGGGCGACTATTCGATCGGGAAACAGCAGCATCTTACCAGGAGGCATTGCAAAAGTTTGATGCAGCGCGTTCGCTTTATCAAATGCTTAGAAATCGGGACAAGGAAGCTAAGACGCTGAATATAATGGGCTTGATTAGTAATAGATTAGGAGAAAGACAGCAAGCCCTGAACTACTACAAGCAAGCCCTTTCTGGGTCTCAGACTGTAGGCGATCGCCAGATGCAAGCCCTCATCCTCAACAATATCGGCGCCTTCTACTATGCTTTGGGAGAGAAACAGCAAGCCATCGACTACTATAACCAAGTCCTTTCCTTAATTCGGGAAATGGGCGATCGCCCTGAAGCAAGTATCAACCTCAGCAACATCTCGAACCTACCCGCAAACAGCGATAGATCTTCGGTCAATCGCACTGCGGAAGCCACCACACTCAACAACATCGGCTTAGCCTACAAAGATTTTGGAGAAAAACAGAAAGCAAAAGAGTATTTTAACCAAGCCCTTACCTTATTCCGCGCTATGGGCGATCGGACTAAGGAAGCCACTATCCTCAACAATATTGGCTTAGTCTATTCAGATTTGGGAGAAAAACAAACAGCCCTCGACTACTACAAACAAGCCCTAGATTTGAGACAAAAAGCGGGCGATAGGCGTGGAGAAGCCAACAGCCTCAACAATGTAGGTAATACTTACTCAGAATTGGGAAAACTGGAGAAAGCAGAAGAATATTTCAACCAAGCCCTGCCGCTGTTTCGCACTGTGGGCGATCGTCCTGGGGAAGCCCTCACCCTCTACAATAGGGCTATTCTCAAAGGCGATCGAGGCAATTTAATCGCAGCCATCACTGACATTGAAACCTCCATCAAAATCATCGAAAACCTCCGCACAAAAATTACCAACCACGAGCTCCGCATCTCATACTTTGCCACCGTACAACACTATTACCAGTTATACATTGACCTGTTAATGGAACTGCACAAAGCCAATCCCAACTCTGGTTACGATCGCAAAGCCTTAGAAGCCAGCGAAAGTTCCCGCGCCCGCAGCCTCCTAGAACTTCTTCAAGAAGCAAACGCCGATATTCGCCAAGGTGTCGCCCCGGAATTATTGCAGCAAGAACGCAATTTACAACAGCAACTCGATGCCTTAGAAACACGGCGGATCGAAACTATAAGCCGCCCCAATCATACCCCCGCAGAAAAAGCAGAATTAGACCAAAAACGGCAAACTTTACTAGGACAATATCAGGACATTCAAGCCCAAATCCGCTCCACCAGTCCTCGGTACGCCACCCTCACCCAACCGCAACCTCTAACGCTGGCACAGATTCAACAACAAATCCTCGATGACAATACCATTTTACTCCAGTATTCTTTAGGGAAAAATCGCAGCTATCTCTGGGCTGTGACTAAAACCAGTATCACCAGTTATGAATTGCCCAAACAGGTTGACATCGAAAAAGCCGCCCGCAATTTCCGCAATGCTGTGACTAGCCCGCTCTACCGAAACATTCCCGCTCGAGTTGCTGAAGCTAACAACACGCTTAGTCAAATTATTTTACAGCCCGTAGCAGCACAACTCGGTCAAAAGCGCCTGCTGATTGTTGGCGATGGCATTCTCAATTACCTCCCCTTTTCCGCCCTTTCGCTCCCCGAAACACCCGGTAAAAATCCGAATCCGCCTTTAATTGTAGACCATGAAATCGTGCTGCTGCCTTCCGCCTCCACCTTGGGAATCTTAAGACAAAACTACAATGACAGACAACCCCCAACTCGGACTTTAGCAATGCTCGCCGATCCAGTTTTTAGCGGTGACGATGAACGAGTCAGAACCCAGTCTAATAGCGCCAATCCCCAAGCAATAGAATCAGTAAATCTCGGTTTAAGCCGCTCTAGCCGCGCCAATAACATACAGTTGAGCCGTTTAAAATTTACACGCCAAGAAGCTCAAATCATTCAAGCGTTAGTTCCGGCCAATTCTCGCACCGCATCTTTGGATTTTGCAGCCAGCCGCGCCGCAGCAACCAGTCAGAACTTAAGCCAATATAAAATCATTCATTTTGCCACTCACGGTTTAGCGAATAGCACTAACCCGGAACTATCAGGAATCATCTTGTCGCTGATAGATGAAAAGGGCAACCCTTTAAACGGATTCCTGCGACTTACTGATATTTTCAATCTGAAGTTAGCAGCCGATTTAGTAGTGTTAAGTGCCTGTCAAACCGGATTAGGGCAGAACATCCAAGGCGAGGGCATGGTAGGATTAACGCGGGGATTTATGTATGCAGGGGCGAAGCGAGTTGTGGTGAGTTTATGGAATGTGGATGATGAAGGAACGGCTAACTTAATGTCGAGTTTCTATCAGGGAATGCTGCAAAAAGGGTTAACGCCAGCGGCTGCTTTAAGGGCGGCGCAACTCGAAATGTGGAAGCAGGAAAAGTGGCGTTCTCCTTATTATTGGGCGGCTTTTAACCTTCAGGGGGAATGGCGATAAATTTTATGAAAGAAACCAGCATTAATTCCAATTCCGGGCGACTGTAAGTCGGGCGAGAACTTTTTGCGGTGAATCTGGATACCAAAAAAAAGCGGTTCTGCTTGTCGCAGAACCGCCGTCACAGAGGATGAAAAATCAAAACTTAACGCACAGCGCCCTGTACTGAAGGTGATTCAATTGTTTTCATGAAGTACAGCTTCACTAATTGCCAGCCGTTCGACAGATACAAAGGCAATTTTTGGAAGAATTGCAAGAATTTCGGAGTATTAGAAGCAACAATTGCAGTCAACTTCTGATTGTTCTTGAGGCAAATATCCAGCCGTTCATAAAATTCTGGATTGTTCACGTCCAGCATGACGGGGAATACGCGGCCTGCTGTTTCGTTGGTCTTTTTAATCACTTCGATGTCGTATTCGCGAGCATCGAGACCGAGCGATCGATAAAAACCCGCGCGCTGGATATCATTGAGATACATTGTCGCGAACACTGACAGCAAGAAGAAACGGCACCAAAGCTTAGCGCGCCAATCGTTCAACATCTGAGGCTGAGCTCTCATCACGGCATCGAAGAAATCTCCGTGGCGGTTTTCATCCTGGCACCAATTTTCAAAGAATCGGAAAATCGGATAAATCTGGTCTTCAGGATGGGCTTTTAAGTGCTGATAAATCGTGATGTAGCGCCAATAACCGATCTTTTCAGACAAGTAAGTCGCGTAGAAAATAAACTTCGGCTTAAAGAATGTGTAACTGCGGCTCTTTGTCAAGAAACCTAAATCCAGGGACAAATTAAAGTCGGACAGCGCTTTGTTGAGGAATCCGGCGTGCCGCGCTTCGTCGCGCGACATCAGGTTGAAACCCTCGGCGAGCACTGGATTTTTGTCTTTGAGCCTGCGTCCCAATTCTTTGTAAAGCAAGAACCCAGAAAACTCAGCGGTGCATGAACGTTCTAGAAACTCAATGAACAACTGGCGTTTTTCGCCGTCAATGTGATCCCAAGATTGAGCGAACTCCTCATCCCGCACGAAGTGGTTTTTGTTGTAGTCAACGCGGAACTCTTGGATAATTGCTTCTAGTTCGGCTTCATTTACCGAGATGTCCATTTTGGCCATCTCGTCAAAATCTGTTGTGTAAAATCTCGGCGTGAGAATAGTTTCTTTGGCTGGGGCTTTCACTCCCGGCCGCAGTTCTTCAAAAGTGGGTTTTTTGAGGGAATCTACCATATTTTTATTGGATTTCTGCTTATAACTACTCGCTTGTTTCCATTGTCGGGTACTGCGGGCGATCGCGCTCGTGTATTTCCGGCCAGCGCTGGCGGCGCGCTTGGTTTGGCGCTCCGTGTGGAATCCAGGTCTAAGCTGCTGTAATTTCCACGCCCTCCAGTTTACCAAGCTCTCGCCCGCGCAAATATGTTGCGGGCGTTAAGAATTGCTACGCAAAATTACTCATGGGGCATGGGGCATGGGGCATGGGGCATGGGGCATGGGGCATAGGGCATGGGGAATTGGTAGTAAATAAACAATAACTTCGGACTATGCACAAATATCTGCTGGTGTCAAACTGTTCAAAGACCAGATAGAAAGTACAAAATGTATACAGGGACTCCAATTCTTAGAATTATCAGGCAGGACGGTCAGAAAATGAGCAATTTAGGTGTTAGTTACCTTTTATGGGCAGCTTGTTTTTTCGGCCCATTCGGACTCCACCGCCTCTACAACGGCAAGATTGGTACGGGTTTGCTGTGGCTGTTTACCTTTGGTTTGTTTGGGTTTGGGCAATTGTTTGACTTGCTGCTGCTGCCGAACATGGTGGACGAACGCAATGCCAGTCTCAGGGGCAAACTCGGCGTATCTCGCGAAGGTATACCGCTATATCCAGTCAGCGGGGCGATCGCCGCGACATACCCCAAGCCAACTCCAGACCAGTTAGGGGTTAAACTCCTGAAGGCAGCTTATACCAAGAACGGAAGATTATCTGTTACCCAAGGGGTGATGGCAACCGGCGCTACTTTTGCCGAAGTGGAAGAGGCTTTCACGGCAATGCTCAAAACGGGTTATGTGAGTATCGAGAACGATGCCGTAACTGGCGTTGTGATCTACCACTTTCACGAACTTTAGCTGCTGCGGGTGCGTTACCTATGGGATTTGGTCTATTTTTCCAGAAGCTAATCGCTGACGCACCCTACTACTTGATATTGCTTACCGAGCAGTTATTGGGGTTTTTCGAGTAAGCATTGCCGACAAAATCGGCTAGAATGTTTGTTTGTCTATATAAGCAAGCAAAAAGTATTTAGCGTCATGGCAGTCCCTAAGAAGAAAACCTCCAAATCCAAGAAGAATATGCGTAAGGCCACATGGAAGCGCAAAGCTGTAGTGGCAGCTCAGAAAGCTCTGTCTCTGGGCAAATCTGTTCTAACTGGACGTTCCAACAGCTTCGTGTATCCCGGCAATGAAGAAGAGGAGGAAGAATAGAAACGGAATACCGGGCATGGGGCGAACCCGATGCCCGATCGATCAATCCTTTTTTGCTGCTGGTAAAATCAGCATGGCATCGCCAAAGGAATAAAAGCGGTACTGATGCTCGATCGCTTCTCGGTACAAATCCAACAGCCGAAGCCTTCCAATCATCGCACTTATCATCATCATCAAAGTAGAGCGGGGCAAGTGAAAATTGGTAATCATCCCCTCTACAACCCGCCACTTGTAACCAGGGTAGATAAACAAATGGGTCGGGCCACAAAAAGGTTGCAAGGAAAAATCGCCACTCGCGGCTGCGGCTCCCTCTAAAGCTCGCACTGCTGTTGTACCCACGGCAATGATCCGCCCGCCTCTGGCTTTAGTTTCCCGGATTTTTTCAACGGTGCCGGGGGGTACTTCCACCCATTCGCCGTGCATTTTGTGAGCCGTCACGTCTGCTACCTCCACCGGGCGAAACGTCCCTACTCCGACGTGTAAGGTGACAAAAGTTTTTTCGATTCCCCGCTGTTCCAAGCGGCTGAACAATTCTTCGGTGAAGTGCAGGCCTGCTGTGGGGGCCGCCACCGCCCCAAGGCGATCGGCATAAACAGTCTGGTACTGTTCCGCTGAAGCTTGGGAATTTTCGATGTAGGGTGGCAGGGGTACGTGGCCGTATTCGTCCAAAAACTTCACCAGATTCTCATCAGTGGGGATGTCAAACTCCAGCAGCCGTCCCCCTGTTGCGTCGTCCCTCTCTATAACTGTTGCAGTCAATCGACGACGATGGGGGGGCATCGTGGCATCGGGAAGGCAGCAGCAAGGAGCTGTGGTCGAGTCCTCACAGGCAGGGGCGATGGGATCAAACTCAATTTTTGCTCCCAACTTTAAGCGTTTCCCCGGTTTAACCAAAGCCAGCCAACAGTTGTGCTGCCGTTCTTCCATCAACAATATCTCCACAGCCGGGCCGTTGGGTTTGTGCCCGTAGAGTCTCGCTGGCAGCACGCGGGTGTTGTTGAGTACCAGCAAGTCGCCCGGTTGCAGCAAATCGGGTAAATCCCTGAAAATCCGGTGTTGGTGGCTGCTGGGAGAATCTACAGCCAGCAAGCGAGAACTGTCCCTCGGCACTACGGGATTTTGGGCAATGCGCGAGGGCGGGAGTTCGTAGTCGTAGCCGTCCAAAGACCAGTCCATCTCTGTCATCGAGTGAATTCCTGTGCGATCGATCTGTCAACTGGGTAACAAATTGGGTAAAAACCCCCATTCAAAGTCGGGTGCTTTTCCCCTTGTGGTGGCGGGTAGAGTCCGCGACGATAGAGGTATAGCATCAGCTTTGCTCATAAGGCTCATAAGGATCGTTATGGAATACCTCTACTACATCGCCAATACTAGCCTTACTCTGAGAGTCGTGGATTACCTACGCACGGCTCATCATCTTCCTTTGCAATTTATCACTGTTATTCACCAAATTGACGGATGGGTGGTAAAGGTGAAAATGAGCCAATATTTAACTCCCGAAATGCACGGGGATTTTCGGGCTTTTATGAACGAACTCGGGATTCCTTACGATCCTGAAATTCGCTTGCAAATGGCGCTTTGGAGTTTGGAAACGGGACAGTCGCCGCTGAGCGTGATGCGCCGCTACCAGGTGGCAGTGGTTTGTCACGGCTGCCCTGACCGCAAAGAAATTGAAGCGTTTCGCCAGCAGTTTGTCAAGGGTCTGGGATATTGCCCGGAAACTCTGGCCTAGATTGCTACGCATATACATTAACTGTGATGGCAGAACAGGAGAGGGAGAGAATGGGCAAGCGGGAGAAGATTTAACGCTTTTTTCAGCTCCGTTAAATCTCAAGAGAAAAATGCGCGACAGCCTAGGCAAGTTAACAATTAAAAATTACCTACTGGCATTGGTTTGAGATTTTACCCTCTAAATTTTAATTATATATTTTTAAATGCTAAAAGCCGAGCGAATGTATTCTTGCAGGGTGAGTCGGTAGTTACCTGCAACGGCGGATAGAGAATGCGCTGCAGTTAATGGTGGTAATATTTGCTTAGTGTTTTGTTGTAAAGGTTCGCACCTGACTAAAGCGACATCAAAACGACAATAATTATTGGCTAAATCTGCATGAGTGCTTAAAAATATTTCGGCTGTTTGCCAAAGTTTGGCTTGTTTTGTGGTATTAATAGCCAACATTCCACCAGCATCCCAATTTCCTCGACGGCGAGTTTTTACCTCAACAAATGCTAATGTTTGGGAATGGGGAATGGGGAATGGGGAATGGGGAATGGGGAATGGGGAATTTTCGTTACCTCTGTTGATTTCGCTTTCTTCATCTCTTCCGAGTGCGATGATATCAATCTCTCCCCAGCGACAGTGCCACTGCCGGTGCAGGATTTCCCAACCTTGCTGCTGCAACCAGTCGGCAACTAAGTTTTCTCCCAATGTGCCGATATCCCTAGAGTTTGGGGATTGGGGGGAATTGGAGTCAGCGGTGGCAAGCGGGCGATTCCCTACGGGATAGCTACGCTTGACGCGCTTTCTGGTAGAATTCAATTCTGAACTGTCACGACTGCTCATTAGCTTGAACTTGTATGATGATTTCTCGAATTCGCCAACATATTTATACTTTCTTGCTGAGTTTTGTTATTTTAGCAGTAATTGCCGCTGGGGCGATCGGTATTAATCCCGCACCTGCTTTCGCTTTGGATCACGACAAAGAAATCCTAGTCGGCGCTGATTTTACTGGCCAAGTTCTGACTGACGACAGCTTTAATAAAGCCAATCTTCGCAACAGCAATTTTACTAATGCAGATTTGCGGGGCGTCAGCTTTTTTGCAGCCAATATGGAAGAAGCAAATTTAGAAGGCGCTAATTTCACGGGTGCGACTTTAGATTTGGCTCGCATGATGAAAGCGAATTTAACTAATGCTATCCTTGAGGGTGCTTTCGCTTACAATACCAGGCTGGAAGGAGCTATTATTGACGGTGCTGATTTTACTGAGACACTGCTGCGAGACGATATGATAGAAAAACTTTGTAAAGTGGCAAAAGGTACTAATCCAGTGACAGGTAGAGATACTCGCGAAACTCTTTTTTGCGACTATTAAAATGCTCGTTGAATAAAGGAATAAAGTCCTTAGTACAAACAAGCTTGTACTAAGGAATTTTTTACTTATCTAAGTTAAAACAATGTAACCGCAGGCAACCTTCCAACATCTATCGAACGAGTCATCCCCAATCTAAAATCTAAAATCTAAAAGAGTATTAGCCCCAAGGTACGGATGTTAAATCGTAAAAATTAACTTGACGCAGCCTCTCTAATTCCTTGAGCCATTCTTGTTCGGCACAGAATAGTTGGTGATATTCTATAGCCTCTTCGCCACTGCTAGCGGCCTTGGCTTTTTCCCACATATTGAGTGCAATCCTGCGGCGCTTCATGCTGATAATTTGCTCGATACAGGCGAGGGCAGATCTAATGACTAGAGGTGCGCGATAAACGTTTCTTTCTGAGAACTCATTTAAGTGAAATAAATGCGAGATTTGATTGAGTTGATTTGGATATTCAATGAAGCTATCTTGCAATTTCAATATTAACTCAGAAGGCGCTACTTGTAAAGACATTTTGTGCAATATTTCTGCATTCACAATCTGGTGCCACAAAAATCTGTGGTGAGAAAGGCTAAACTGTACGTCTCTAGCTTCTATTGCTTCTCTGACATCTTGGCGGTATTCGGGACAGTGCAAATAAATCTGCAATAATTGCGCTTCTGCTTCTTCTAAAAGACTGCGGGCTACGGCAGATAAGCTGGATTTTGAGCTTTTGTTGTCGCTGCTTGCACGTTGCTTTTTATATTGTTTGTTCGGCTTCAGCTTGTTTCTGATTAACAGGGGCATTGTCAATGATTCGTCTTGACTCTGCCGCTTTGCCCAATCGCTAACTACTTGATTGAGCAAGTTTTCAGCGATCATTTTTGTGAGTCTAAAATCTCCTTTGCTGAGAATTTCTGCACATTTTTGCAGGTAATGTGCTAACTGATTGTCGTCAGTGATATTGGTTAATAAATTAATGATTTTTTTGGTGACTTGCTGGGAAGTATCGGCTTGCTTCAAATCTTGATTGACGAGCATTTGTTGCAATTGCCAGTCGAGCCACAAGGGAGCATTTTCCAGCAATTCTCGATATTGTTCTGGGGAGTATGTTTTGAGATATTCGTCGGCATCTTTGCCGTCGGGAATGTTGAGCACCCGCAGTTGGACTTCTCCTTGATAAGCGAGTTTTTCTATTTCTCCAATAGCGCGTTCTGCTGCTTGAGTTCCTGCTTTGTCGGCGTCGAAGTTGAGGATAATTTGTTTGGAGTCCGTGTACCGCAATAACTGCCGCACTTGGTTTAAACTTAAGGCTGTGCCGAGGGAAGCGACGGCGTTGGAGATGCCTGCTGCTTGAAGTGCGATCGCATCAAAGTACCCCTCTACAACCACTGCGCGATCGGCTTTGCTAATGGCTGTTTTTGCTGTATCTAAGGCGAATAAAGTTTTGCCTTTATCGAAGAGTTCTGTTTCGGGAGAATTGAGGTATTTCGGCTGTTCGTCGCCGAGAGCTCGGCCGCCGAAACCGATTACTCTGCCTTGGGTGTCGCGAATGGGAATCATAATGCGATTGCGGAAGCGATCGTAATAACCGCTGCCGCCATTTTTTCGGGGTACAATTAATCCAGCTTGTTCTACTAATTGCGCCGGATAGTTTTTCTGTTCTACTAAATAACTGTAAAGTGCTTCCCAACCTTGGGGTGCATAACCTAATTGAAATTGTTGGATAGTTTCTTCGCTTAGCTGTCGCTCTGATTTGAGATATGCTAAGGGTTCTTCTCCTTGGGTTTGTCGCAAAGCGTGTTCGTAAAAGTTGGCTGTTAGCGCTGAGATTTCATAGAGTTGTTCCCGCAGAGAAATTTGCCGCTGCAATTCTTGTCGGTGTTCCGGTTCGACAGTTTTGACGGGAACTTGATAATTTTTAGCTAATTCTAATACTACTTCGCTGAAAGAGCGTTTCTCCAATTCCATGAGAAACTTAAAAGCATTGCCACCTGCACCGCAGCCGAAACAATAATACATTTGTTTGCCGGGACTGACAGTAAAGCTGGGAGATTTTTCGTCGTGAAAAGGACACAGACCTACAAATTCTTTGCCGCGTTTTCGCAACACGACGCGACCGGAAATAACGTCTACTATGTCGGCTCTTTGTTTGACTTCTTCGATTGTTTCTGGATGCAGCCGGGGAACTTGCATAGGGCTATTTTAGGCAAATTGAAAGTATAGCGGAAGGAAGAAGGAAGTTCGGCAACGAGCAATGTACAAGATGTAACGGATGTCAGGAAGAAGGAATAAGACTCTTCAGCTTTGCCATCTAGTAAACAGAAGGAAGAAGGAAGAAGGAAGAAAATCAATGGTTTTAGCAAGTGAAAAAGTGTTAATCGTCTTAAGGATTGCTATATGTTTATTTTGAGCGATCGCACTTTAGTAAATTATAAAACTGACTTTCAGGAATTGCACACAAAAACTCAAGCGTTCCGGTTTTTTGTACCAGGGCTGATCGCTGTTAATATGTGTTTTCTTTAAAAACCAGGTTTCTCCGTAAGGCATAACTTTATTGTAAGATATTTACACTAACTGTAAGGAGCATCGAAAATAATGCGAATTTTAATGATGGGCGGTACTCGGTTTATTGGGGTTTATCTTACTAAGATTTTAGCAGCACAAGGGCATGAAGTGGTGTTGTTTAACCGGGGCAACAAGCCTGTACCGGTGGCGGGCGTAAAACAGATTCAGGGCGATCGCACAAATGTCGAACAACTAAAAGAAAAGTTATCGACGGTCGAGTTTGACGCGGTTTTTGACAACAACGGCCGCGAACTCAGCGATACAAAGCCTTTAGCTGAAATATTTAAACGGCGGGTGCAGCACTTTGTTTACATGAGCTCTGCGGGGGTTTATTTGAAATCGGATCAAATGCCTCATATCGAAGGGGACGCTACTGATCCTAAAAGTCGGCACTTGGGTAAATGCGAAACCGAAAATTACTTGGCCGAGTCCGGTTTGCCTTGGACTTCGATTCGTCCGACTTACATTTACGGCCCCCAAAATTATAACGATTTAGAGGCTTGGTTTTTCGATCGCATTGCGCGCGATCGACCGATTCCGATTCCCGGTAACGGAATGCACTTCACGCAGTTGGGGCACTGTCAGGATTTGGCTAAAGCAATGGCGGCGGTTTTGGGGAACGAAAGGGCGATCGGGCAAATTTACAACGTTTCGGGCGATCGATTTGTCACCTTTGACGGTTTAGCCCGCGCCTGCATTCAAGCGGCAGGCAAATCCCCTGATGCTATTAAGATTGTACACTACGATCCGAAACAATTTGACTTCGGCAAAAAGAAAGCTTTCCCGATGAGATTGCAGCACTTTTTTGCTTCAGTTAATAAAGCTGTCACCGATCTTAGCTGGAAGCCGGAGTTTGACTTAGTTTCGGGGCTAAAAGATTCATTCCAGAATGATTATCTCATTTCGGGACGGGACAAAGCCGAGATAGATTTTTCAGTCGATGATGAGATTTTGAAAGCCGTTTAAAGTAGAATTAAAGTATGGTGTGCAGCGCGCACCATACCAATGTCTAAGGAGAAAAATAACATGAGATTTATCAACCCCAAAATTAGATTTGCATTCAATAAAATATTTGGTTCGGCCAAAAATACAGAGCTTCTGATTAGTTTTTTGAATGCTATGCTCTATGAAGGGCAACCCATAATTGAAAGCTTAGAGATCATCGACCCTTATGTTGTCCTCCAAATACTCGGAGCCAAAGATAGCTACTTAGATATTCTAGCAAAACTTAACAACGGCACGTCTATAATTATTGAAATCCAAGTTCTATACGTGCAGACATTGGCTAAGCTAGTTTTGTACAATAGTGCAAAGACTTATGGGACTCAATTAATGATGGGAGAATTGTACAAGGGATTTCAACCTATAATTTCTTTGATGATAGCGGACTTTGAAATGTTTGAGAATTGTCAAGATGTTACTTCACGATTTGTTTTCAAAGAAAAAACTCACCTGTTTGATTATCCCTACAATCAGATTGAGTTGATTTTTGTGGAATTGCCAAAATTCAATAAGAAATTGGAGCAACTGACAACCATTAAAGATAAGTGGATTTACTTTCTCAAACATTGTGGTATTTTAGAAGAAATTCCAGCACAAATGAGTGAAGTTCCGCAAATTCAGAGAGCTTTTGAAATTGCTAAGGAGGGTAATTTGAATTTTCAGGAATCTGATACGTTACAGAAGCAAGAGTTTTTTGTGCACGATATGCAAACTTTGGTTGAGGAAGCCCTAAAAGACGGTCGAAAAGAAGGGCAAGAAGAAGCAAAACAAAAAGGCCAGCAACAAGGACAAGTAAAGTTAATTATGCGTTTGCTGAGTCGCTGTTTAGGTCAACTAGACCCCGACAGTCAAACCAAAATTAGCAAATTGCCCATCCACAAATTAGAAAATCTTGCAGAAGCCCTGTTAGATTTTTCAAACGCCGAAGATTTGACAGCTTGGTTAGAAGCTAATTCTCCAAAAGACTAAGAAATATTAGGTAAATCTCATGCTTGGAATCACACTCAGCAGTCGCTACAGCATTATCCGTCACTTGGGAGGTGGCGGATTTGCTCAAACTTACTTAGCTGAAGATAAGCAGCTACCAGGCAATCACCTCTGCGTCGTCAAGCAGCTTAAACCTCAAGCAACAGATCCCGAAACTCTACAGGTAGCTAGACGTTTATTCGATACGGAAGCACAAGTTTTGTACAAGTTGGGAAATCACGATCGCATTCCCCGACTTTTTGCTTTTTTTGAAGAGAATCAAGAGTTTTATCTAGTTCAAGAATTTATAGAAGGTCACGATTTAAGTCAAGAAATTACGCCCGCTTCTCATGGGAATGCGGGAGTCATGCAGGAAGATCAAGTTATTTGTATATTGCAAGAAATTCTGGAAATTTTAGATTTTGTACACCAGCAAAATGTGATTCACCGCGATGTCAATCCCCGCAATATCCTCCGCAGAGATAGAGACGGAAAATTAGTTTTAATTGACTTCGGCGCCGTCAAAGAAATTACTACTCAAATCACCACGTCTCAGCCCAAAAATAGCTTGAGTGTCAGCATTGGTACTCCCGGTTATATGCCCAGCGAACAAGCTCACGGCAACCCCAAACTCAGCAGCGATATCTATGCCGCAGGTGCGATCGCAATTCAGTTCCTCACTGGCATAAATCCTCACCAAATGCCAAGGAACCCCGATACAGAGGAAATTATTTGGCAGGACAAAACATCAGTCAGTCCTGAATTTGCGAAGATTTTAGATAAGATGGTAAAGTACGATTTTAGGCAACGTTATTCTAGTGCCGGCGAAACGCTGCAAGCTATTAAAGAATTGAAAAATTCTTTCAGCGGTACAGTTCCTGTATTGCCTCCGGTTGCTGC
This sequence comes from Microcoleus sp. w1-18aA5, assembly GCF_036701705.1. Taxonomy (NCBI): domain Bacteria; kingdom Bacillati; phylum Cyanobacteriota; class Cyanophyceae; order Oscillatoriales; family Microcoleaceae; genus Microcoleus; species Microcoleus sp. w1-18aA5. The sequence continues at coordinate 32,766 of NZ_JAUPTE010000003.1, forward strand.
TGCGAATAAGACTGTAAAATCCCGAAAAAAACTGTATTTAAAAATATTGTCGATCGCGAGTTTGATTGGCATCAGTATTATAGCATCTATTTATGGTGTAAACACTTTTAATTCTGCCAATGCAACTGACCTGTACAACCGAGGTAATACTCTTTACAATTTAAGCCGATTTGAAGAAGCTCTGGCCGCTTATGAGCGAGCAATAAATCTCAGGCCTGACTACGCGGAAGTGTGGCAGGAAAAAGCCAAAACTTTGTACAAATTGAAAAAATACCAAGAATCGCAGTCAGCTTATGATAAAGCCATAGAATTAAAGCCGGAATACTTAGAAGCTTGGACGGGACGCGGTTATGCTTTGGATAAATTGCAGCAGTCTCAAGAGGCGATCGCATCTTTTGATAACGCTTTGAAAATCCAGCCCGACTATGCCTCCGCCTGGGAAGGCAGAGGCGATAGTCTGTTAGATTCGCAGCGGTACGAAGAAGCGATCGCCTCCTACGAAAAAGCGGTACAGTTTCAGCCCAATTTGTACGGTGCTTGGTACAATCGGGGACAAGCTTATCAAAAATTAAAACAGTACGATCGAGCCGTAGAATCCTATGAAAAAGCAGTTGAAATTAAATTCGATAATTCTGAAGCTTGGTACAATTTAGGCAATGTTTTCCTCGAATTAAACAAAAACCAAGAAGCTTTTGAAGCCTACGAAAAAGCCGTGCGGTTTCAGCCCAATTTTTATCAAGGCTGGTACAGTAAAGGCATCGCTTTGCTGAAAATGCGGAGGCATGAAGAAGCGGTAGAAGCTTACGAAAAAGCTGTTAAATTAAAACCTGATTATTATCAAGCGTGGTACAATTTAGGTTGGTCATACCACGAATTACGCAAGTACGAACAAGCAATTCAGTGTTACAGCAGAGCCTTAGATTTAAACCCGAAAGAATTTCAAGCGTGGTACAATAGAGGCAATGCTCAGTACAATTTGCAGCGGTACGAAGATGCGATCGTCTCTTACAATGAAGCCGTCTATGTCAAGCCTGACTACTCGGAAGCTTGGTACAGCCACGGCAATGCACTTGTAGCGGTAAAAAGATACGAAGATGCGATCGCCTCCTATGACAAAGCAATTCGCTACAAACCAGATTACGGAGCGGCAATCGAAGCAAAAAAGCGGGCAGAAAGTCAGCTAGGAAGAAGTCCGCTAGAATCCGAACAACAACAATAATTGTTATTAGTTACCTTAAGCGGACTTTGTTTGACAAGAAGCAATTTTAATTGCCAACTTTTATATTTTAGCGAACAGCGGGAGCAATTACGGTAACTCGACGGCTGTCTACTAACATCGGCCAAAAACCTCGATCGCTCAATGCTTTTACCGCATCAGTAGCGGCGTTTTGATCCGTTGTATAAGCGACGAATAAAAAGGGACGCTGGCCGTAGGAAGCTAAGCCTACTTGCGTGCCTAATGCTTGCCTGACTTGGGCGGCTAATTCAGGCTGGTTGAAGTAATCTACTAACACTGCATAACCAGGGCCGAGGGGTTGGGGATTGAAGGCAAGATTGCCCGTTGGAGAATTGGTGATTGGTTCAGAACCTGGTGCTGGCTGAGGGTTGTAGACTGGCAAATTTTGGGGTAGTGCCGCTGCGGGCGATCGTACTACGTAAGCTTGCAATCCGACAACATCTTCGATGTATTTAACCCAATCGCTGGCGATTTGCGAGTCGCGAAAGCCACCAACTCGCGTCACCGTGTCATTGATGTACCGACAAACTGTGTTGTTAGTATTTCCAGGGAAAGAGCGTTTTGCTCTTTCTTGCTGTTCGGGTTTTGGGGTGACAATTAACAGTAGATATTCATCGGACTGGGGCGGTTGGCAGCTCGATTGAGCCTTAACAGAACTCGATAAAATTGTCAATACCAAAAGGGCGATCGAAGTAGCAGAAAATAGGGGAAGAGACAAAATAAATTTGTACAATTTACCCCTAATTGTTGTTAGTTGTTTTGTCGGATATTCTGCTCTTTTATTCATGCTGTCTGTAGGGATGCGAGGGCATCGGGAATAGTTGCTGACGGTGCTTGAAATTCACCTGTCAGTACATATTCTAATCGCAGTTTCAACCAGGTGATGAAGACTGGATCGGTAGAAATAATAGCAGCGGCTGGCTGAGGGCATTTTGCTTTAACTTCTGTCATTGTCGGTGCTTCTATAAAAGCCGGCTGTTTGACCAACCAGAAGTCTATTTGTTTTTCTTGTTCGTTGTAGTTGCGGGTTCTTTCTTTAAACACTTCATCTAGGGCTTCTTCTTCTAGCAAAAAGCGTTGGCTGGCTAAAACGTAGTAGTAGGTTTGCATTTTTCTCGGTTGTTAGGGGTTGACGGTTAGCGGTTAATGCCGCCTGTACCGGCCAGTTTTGCTGGTCAGGGGCGGGTTTGCCGAGTTGCGGTCGTTGGAGAGTTCTAGACTCTTGTGCCGTTTACTTTACCTTATTTGCTGTCATCTTGGGTAGATGCAGAGCAAGTCGCCTCAGAAAAATCTTTGGTGGTTAGTGTTGGGCGAGTTGTGAGAGTTGCGAGAGTTGCTGGTTTTTTGGGGATTTGGGCGATTATTTTTCGGGCTGGTGATTTTCGGGAAAATTTAGGTGACAATAGGAAATTAGATGGAATTGCACGTTAAATAATTACCAATTATTGAGACAATCTGGGGCTGTCAAATCTGATTGGGAGTAGTTTGGATATGAAAACACTTCGGACAGTTTTTAATGGCTAACCCTAAAAAAAGGCTTTCATGGCGATTCGGCGATCGCGCTGCCTACATGAAAATCAAGGGTTTGTGACTACTACCTAAAAACTGTCGTGACTATTGTATTAAAAATGTAAAATGTGTGGATGGATTTGCTATCACCGGAATAGCGATCGCCCCGCTGTCACTTCCCCCATCCCACCAAAAGCGATCGCCCTTCGCCCCTGCTCAAATAAGCTCAACAAATCAGCTAAATTTGTTGCCCACCGAATGCAGCCAAAGGCTAAACTAATCTAAGTTTTACCATAAAATTTTCTCCCCGTTCATGAACATCGCTTATTTAGTTAACCAATATCCCAAAGTCAGCCACAGCTTTGTCCGCAGAGAAGTGCTAGCCGTTGAAAATTGCGGCATGAAAGTCGCACGTTTTTCGATCCGATCGTGCGAGTCAGAACTCGTTGATGAGGCCGACAAACTAGAGCAAGAATTGACTAAAGTAATCTTAGGAGTTGGTGTACAGGGGTTAGCGTGGGGTTTGCTGCGCGTTGCCGCAACTAGACCAATTCGATTCATCGAAGCTGTGCGGTTAATGTTCAAAGTTGGCTGGCACTCGGAACGGGGGATTTTGCTGCATCTAGCTTATTTAGCAGAAGCTTGTATTCTTTTAAATTGGTTTGCAGAATCGGGTACAGCACACGTTCACGCTCACTTCGGGACAAATTCTACAACAGTCGCAATGCTGTGCCGCGTCCTTGGCGGCCCGACTTACAGTTTCACCGTTCACGGTCCGGAAGAATTTGATAAAGCTACACTTCTTTCCTTAGACGAAAAAATTAAACTATCGACCTTTGTAGCAGCAGTTAGTTCCTTCGGTAAAAGTCAGCTTTTTCGGTGGTGCGATCGCACTTTTTGGTCAAAAATTCACGTCATACACTGCGGCGTAGATGCTGCATTTTTAGCTGCACCCTACGTCCCCATACCCGCAGCACCCCGCTTAGCTTGCATTGGCCGGCTCAGCGAACAAAAAGGTCATTTGTTATTGCTAGAAGCTGCTAACTTGCTAGCAGTTCAAGGCTTAGAGTTTAAGTTGGTACTCGTAGGAGACGGGCCACTGCGATCGGATATTGAGAAGCAGATTCAGCAACTCGGCCTGCAAAACCATATAGAAATTACCGGCTGGGCCAGTGGCGATCGAGTTCAGCAAGAGATTTTAGCTTCACGGGCAATGGTATTGCCTAGTTTTGCTGAAGGTTTGCCCGTCGTAATTATGGAAGCCCTCGCTCTCAATCGGCCCGTAATTAGCACCTATGTTGCTGGCATCCCGGAGCTCGTAGAACCCGGTGTTTGCGGTTGGTTAGTTCCTCCCGGTTCCGCAGAAGCATTAGCCGTAGCAATGCGCGCGGTATTGGAAGCACCTGTAGAAAAACTAGAACAAATGGGGAAAACAGGAGCAGAGAGAGTTGCTCAACAACACAATGTTGATTTAGAGGCAAAAAAATTAGTGGCGCTGTTTGAGAGTCCTTGAGAATGGTGCAAAACCTATTGATTAACTGACATCTTGCATCATTATTAAGAAGTCTTTCAAGGGTGGGCATCCTGCCCACCCCACAGGAAAATTAATTGTTTGTGGAACAGGCATCTTGCCTGTTCCTTTAATTAAGCTGTAATTGTTTGTGGAACAGGCATCTTGCCTGTTCCTTTAAATAAAACAACCTACTTACAAACTTTTTAAGGAATAGGAACAGACCGCAACAACTTGTCAACAATCGTCTTAGCCCTTCTTCCCCCCGCCGGAATCAACCGGTGAGAAAGTACGTGTGGCGCCAAATACTTCACATCATCCGGGGTAGCAAAATCCCGGCCCTCCATAAATGCCAAAGCCTGGGATGCCCGGTGCAAAGCCACCGCACCCCGGGGACTCACCCCCAGAGTAATCTCCTCATCCTCTCGCGTCGATCGCACTAAATCTACAATATACTGTTTCAAAGAGGCTTCCACCTTCACACCAGCGCACAAACGACGCAATTCCTGCACTTCTTCCAAAGAAATACAAGGCTGCAAATCTTCAACAGCAAAACTATCAGAAAGCCGTTCCAACATTTGCAACTCTTCCAACGCAGCGGGATAGCCCAAAGTCAAAGACAAAGTAAACCGATCCATCTGGGCTTCCGGTAGGGGAAAAGTGCCTTGATATTCGATCGGGTTCTGAGTCGCAATCACAAAAAACGGCGTCGGAACATTTCGAGAAACTCCATCTACTGTCACCTGCTTTTCTTCCATCACTTCCAGCAAAGCTGACTGAGTTCGTGGCGTCGCCCGATTGATTTCATCGGCAAGCAAAACATTAGCAAAAACTGGCCCGGGCAAAAACTCAAACTCTCCGCTGCGCGGATTCCAAATATTAGTACCGGTGATATCCGTCGGCAACAAATCGGGAGTGCACTGAATCCGCTGAAACTTGCCATCGATCGATCGCGCCAAAGACTTCGCCAGCAGCGTTTTTCCCACACCAGGCACGTCTTCTAGCAGCGCGTGTCCGCCGGAAAGCACCGCTACCAACACCAAGCGAATAGCATCGGCTTTGCCAACAATAGTTTTGCCTAGATTTTGTTTGAGCCGCTCAATATGTTGTCTCATATCCCTGATTTCTAATTGTTAATTGCGAATTGCTAATTGCTAATTGTTGAAAAGATATCAAGATTGCCAAAATCTTGAGTCTTTGCCTTGCGGACTTCGTATTTGTACAACTAGAATTTAGTCTGACTCATCTTGCACCATTTTTAAAAGCGATCGCCTGTTCTAGATCACATAATTATTAGACTTTAGCAGTTAAGAGGCTTCTAGCAATATCGCAATCTGCCTGAATTTGAGTTTTGAGAGCATCCAGAGAAGCGAATTTTTGTTCGGGTCGCAAAAACTCTACCAAACTCGCACTCAAGGTTTGACCATACAAATCCCCAGACCAATCTAACAGGTGAACTTCCACAGTGGGTTGCAGGCCGTCTACTGTCGGGCGGCAGCCAACATTCATCACCCCATTGACAAAAAATAAAGTTGATGCTATTCCGGGGATTAGAGATTTGGCATTTTCCGGCTGATAGGAAGAACTTCGATCTTCCATCTTTTCCCCTCCCTGCTTCACCGAGACTCGCACCGCGTACACGCCAAAACGTGGCAAAAATTTTTCCGGCGGCAGTTCGATATTAGCAGTAGGAAATCCGATCGTCCTACCCAGCCGCTGTCCCCTAACCACAGTCCCGACTAAACTGTAAGGTCGCCCCAGCAACTGATTCGCTCTTGTGAGGTCGCCTGATGCCAGACCTTCGCGGATTGCAGAACTGCTGATCCGATCGCCCTCACCGCAATTGTGCAGGGGTACAAGAGCAACATCAATACCGTAACCAGAGGCGATCGACTGCAAATCCACAGCCGTCCCAGCGCGTCCCCGTCCAAACCGAAAATCCACCCCCACACTAATTCGACTCGCTTTTAGTTGTCGCACCAAAATTTCCTCGACAAACTCAGAAGCAGTCAAAGCCGCCAATTCTCGATCGAACGGCAGCAGCACAAGTTGCTCGACGCCCATTGCTGCGAGCAATTCTACCTTTTCTGCCAGAGGCGTCAGCAGTTTTTTCGGTTGACCCGTAAAGAATTCTTGCGGGTGCGGATCGAATGTCACCACAGTGCTGTAAAGCCGATCGACCCCATCAGAATCGATCCCAGAGAGGCTGTTGCCATCTGCCTTGGGGGCTATCAAACTATCGAAATTATGGCTGCTGCCGGCTCGATCGGGCGGTGCTGCTGAGTCGTTGTAGCAGGTCGCCGGAGGTTCGCTTTCCAAATTTTCATCTCTGCCAGCGTAGGAGCGCAAGTTTGGCCCCGACGCAAGAATCGTCGCAGAATTTTGCTCAGGCGATCGATTTAAAATTGGCTGCACGACTTGTCGATGCCCTAGGTGCAAACCATCAAAGTTTCCCAAGGCAACAGAAGTTGGAGTCAGAGCAGCGGTACAAGAAGAAGTTACCCACACGCTTAAAATTTTGACATACTTAGTGCGATCGCCAGTCGATGTTAGATTTTAGATTTTAGATTTTAGAATTGACTCCACAGATAAATCTGGAAGCTTGAACTTTGGTCTAAACTTTTTGGTTTTCCACGACAGAAGTAAGTGGCACGGTATCCGTCTTTAAGTGAGGTCAATCGGTTTTCGATTTTCGATTTTCGATTTTCGATTGAAGCATTGACTTGCGCGAGATAAATTCGGGGGTTCATTTATCGGATACAGGTTTTTTATTTCTGGGCCATGAGTCTGCTTTCGGAATGAATCCGGGGGCTTGTATCCTAAATGCTTTCGGTCAGACCTCGCTTAAATGTCAGATTTCACCGATCGAGATTTCAGAACCATCTGACAAGCTCAAATCCATCAGACATGAACTTGAGGCGCTTGCACCGACGCTTCAGACAAATCGTTATTAGGAGGCAACAATTGTAACGACAAACCTTCCCGCGCCATCAAACTGTTCGGGAACCTTTGAGCCACTTGTTCTCCCACCCTGTCTAAAAACTCGTCATTGTGCAGCGGATCGTGGTGAAAAATCACCAACTTTTTGACATTAGCAGCCTTTGCTACCTTCACCGCTTCCTGCCAAGTCGAATGTCCCCAGCCGACCTTGCTGCTCTTCTCGGCATAATACTCCTCATCGGTATAAGTAGCATCGTAGATCAGCACCTCAGCATCCTGAGCCAAATGCAGCACATTTTCGTCTAAACGATCGGGAAAATGTTCGGTATCAGTCACGTAAGCAGCCGCATACCCCCGCCAGTTGACGCGGTAGCCTATAGCTTCCCCAGGATGGTTCAGCAAAGCAGTTTCCACCTTAATCTCTCCGATTTCCAGCGGTTTGCCCACTTCTATATCGTTAAATTTCAGGTCTGCCCCCATAATTTGCAGGGGTACCGGAAAATTGGGGTGCAGCATCTGGTCATGGAGGCGCTGCTGGATAGTAGCCTGATTAGGAGCAATAGCCCCATAGATGTGAAAGCAGTTCCCAGGAATAAAAGCTGGGACAAAAAATGGGAATCCTTGAATGTGATCCCAGTGAGAGTGAGTAAAAAACATATGAGCTTTTACGGGCATCTGGGACAGGAGAGTTTGTCCCAAAACCCGCAATCCAGTACCGCCATCGAAAATTAGGCGACTGTCACCCACTCGCATTTCTACACAGGGCGTGTTGCCCCCGTAACGTACTGTTTCTGCCCCGGGAGACGCTATGCTACCTCTAACGCCCCAGAAGTGAACCGTGAATTGGTTTTGCATACTAGACATGGGTTTTCTTGCAAGATTGTTCCGGCGAGTTGGCGAGTTATCGATAAGGTGTTTACATATTACTAAGGGCTTTACCATCAAACCCAAGTTCTTTGACGGTCGAGTTCCCCACTTGTTGGAAGTGCCAAGAGTCTCGCTCATCGCGAGAATGCAAAACTGTTGGGCTTGACAACTGAGCAATAAATTACAAGGTAGACTAATGAAGTCTCGATCGTAACTATTCTTTTCGTCTCTTCACTAGCCTAACCTCCGCAGACACACTTTGGGGCAGTAGTTCTGTATTAGTTTGGTCAAAAGCCGCTGTTTTTCCAGCCTCCGCACTTGGCGAACACGATCGCGCGGTCGGTTGTTTGCCTTGCTGCTTTACGGGTTAGAACGCGGATGATGGGCTTCCTGCTATCTAGTCCGGTCGATCAACCATAATATGCAGATGTCGGGACTTTTATTGCGCCGATATCTGGCTAATATTGCCGATCGGGCGTAAAGACGCCTCTACAAGAATGACGGTTAATTTACCCGACTGGAGATGCTCCGGCCATTTAACCGCTGCCCATGAGCATCAGGGAGTCGTTTTTACCCCGAACCCGGTTTAATTAACTCAACTCCCATTAATAATTCAAAAATCTTAGCAGTTTAGGAATGCTTCTGCTATTAATTATCCGCCAATACTGTCTGGATTCTCGGCCCGCCCGGAGGCTGCGGTTCGTCCCGCAAGCGGTCAAGCTGAACCCAGCCTCATCTGACACCGGGGTAGCAGCGAGAGTCCGGGCCTGCTGGCAAAAGGCTAAATTTTCGTCGTGCATTTCTTGGCGGACGAATTGAATCACTCAAAATTCCCCTATTTTCGGAAATTAAAAAATTTCGATTTTTTGCCATCATGCCAACTCCGATCGCCATTCTGTCTCCAGAGTGATGCAGAAATATTCGCTGTTAACCTCTCGTGATTTTCTCAAAAATCTTCAAGTGCTCTATTTTTGGTAAGGATTTCTCGGAATTCGGCGCAGTTCCGGTACTCGCCACGGGGTTGAATTTCCGGTATCATAGAAGCTTAGAGTCTTATTTGCCGAGAATCTAAATCAGTGCTAAAAAAGCCTGGATAACTTTAAGTTATTTTTCCAAAAAGTCAGTATGAATCAAGTTAAAAAAACTACAACCAAGCTGAATAGATCGCCTGTGAAAGTGTCCGATCGCACTTTAGAACTCGGTAATCTTCCGTTGAGCGACCTGTCTTTAGAAATAACTGATGGTCAAGCTTTGAGAGAATTTAGTTTGGACGATCGCCTGCCGGGAGCCCCAACAGCCACAGACCGCACTGCCGCAACAAGACGCCGGAGGGTAGATGGCAAGAGCGAGTGGGCCCGATCGCCTGTGGTTTCTACTGCGTTTCTCAAATGGCTGCTAGAGAGTTTGACTCGCTCAAAAGGTTGGCTGGGAATTGTCACCCTGGCAGCAGTTTGGGGGTGGTGGAACAGTCAGTTACTGTTTTCCACAGGCCTGGGGATAGCAGCGATGATGCTGGTTTACCGAGGGCAGTCGTGGGACTGGCAATTGCTGCGGGCAAAAGGCGAGCAATTTTGGGATGGCCCGAACCGTCGGTTCGTTTTAGCCGTCGGCACCGGCGGCATTGCTACCTTGGGCGCTTACATGAGTTTGGCGGTTTGGGCGGACTCAAGCAGCCACTGGATGGCTTTGAGCCTAATTTTGCAGAATTTGGGGACGATCGCGATTGCAGGGCTGTTACTGCGGCAAGGGTTGAGTCTGGGGGCCGCAAAAGATGAAGTGGCGCTCGATCGCATCTTGGCGGATTTGACTGATGCTGACCCCGTGAAGCGTTTAATTGCTGTGCGGCAAATGACCGATTTGGTGAATCAGGGTGGGTTTGGTGCTGTGAGCTCTGTCAAAAGTTCGTTAGCAGAGCCCTCGCAGAGGATCGCCCGTTCCCGCGCTGCGGAGTGCTTTCGCCTGATGCTGAGTCGGGAACCAGAAGCTGTAGTCCGCAATGCCCTTCTCGAAGGTTTGCAGACTTGGGACACTACTTATGGCATGGCTTTAAAATCCAAAAATCAAGTCATCGACTATTAGCTGACCATCAAAAGCGTAAAAACTAATTCGATGAATATTCGGAGCTTTTACGCGCAGGGGAGCCCTAGGGGCGATCGGAGAATTAGACCCGACCAGATTGGGCGCAGGCATTTCATCCTGAACAATTGGGTTGCCGTCAATGTCACAAGCAGATAAAACAGTTCGTCGCGAACTGGTGACAAGCCCTGACACCCAGCGAACTGGATACTTAAAAGTTACTTCTATCAGTCCGCTTTTGGGGGCCCCCATTAACACTGTTGCCCCAGAACCAGTGAAAAATGCTGGGTTTGAAGGTTGGATGGCGACGGCATTGCTAAAAGTCACCCCCCAATGTGCAAACTGGTGTTCTACTACTTCAAAGCATTTCAAGTCTTCTAAAGCTACGCGGACGATCGCAGGTACCGTTGTGGCGCGCGATCGCACATCTGAAGCCGCGCCTGAGCGTTCTGGAGTGGCGACCAAAGACTTTTTGCTGTTTAAATCCATGCTTCGATAGGCTGTGTCAAATTCTGCAAACCCGTCTGATTGAAGACTTTTCGCATCAACCATAAAACCCTCGCGATCCCTTTTTCTGAGCAGTTGCATTTTAGTAGACCTCCCTGAGATTAGTTGTTTCTTCTGTTTTGGAATTGATAACGGCGATGCCAGTGATTGCCAAACTTGCAATTAGGAATCGAAACCCCATCGCCCGCCATCCAACAAAGACTTTCGACCTCAAAAGCCACTGCTCCGCAAAATATCGTGATTAATGATTTGTGATTGGCGAGCGTCGGCCAACCTGCCGCCTGCCTGAAAGCGAGTTCTAATATTCCTCCTTTCCGAGCGCCTGCTTTCGGGGTTGGCGAACAGACTCTATTTTGTTGAGGGGTCTCACCCATCATTTTGCTATTATCTCCGATCGGCGCTAGTTTGCAAGGGTAAGGATAACTACACAGCCGAATTGCCCAAATCGCAAAACTTACTTGCTGTCTGTAGTTTCACGCTTCACCTGTACTAAAATAGATTTAAATCATTACTCAATCTTTACAAAAACGCCACCAGCTTTGCAAGTTTTTTAAACAAAGACGGGGCGATGGAAAAGAATCTAAAATATAACAGCGATTAAGGTTAGTTTATGCTTGTACCCCTCGGCTTCGGTCAGCGATCAATAGTTACTTCTCTCGGCAGAATGGTCTACTACACTGCTGAAAAAATGCCTTGGATGGGGTTGCCGACCTCAACTTCGGAAAATAAGAATAAGCCGAACTTAGTATTTTTTCACGGTTTTGGCGGCGGGTCGAGTGCCTACGAATGGTCGAAAGTTTATCCGGCTTTTGCGGCAGAATATCGAATTTTAGCACCGGATTTAATCGGTTGGGGGCGATCGGAACATCCGGCAAGAAATTATCAGGTTCAAGATTATATCACAACTTTGATCGAATTTCTCGAAAAAACTTGCGACAGTCCGACAGAGGTGATTGCTTCTTCGCTAACAGGGGCGATCGCGATTCGAGCTGCGATCGCACGGCCGGATCTCTTCAAATCCCTAATTTTGACCATACCCAGCGGTTTGTCGGACTTCGGACAAGATTACGGCAGCAGTTTCTTCGCTAAGCTAGTCAACACGCCGATATTAGATCGCTTGCTCTACAGTACCGGAATCGCCACAGACGGCGGCATCCGTAGCTTCCTAGAACAACGCCAATTTGCCGATTCGCGTCGCGTTTACCAAGAAATTGTTGATGCTTACCTCCAATCTGCTTTGGAACCAAATGCAGAATATGCCGCCCTGTCTTTTGTGCGGGGAGATTTGTGCTTTGACTTGTCGCTGTACATCACTCAGCTAACAACGCCGACAGCGATTATTTGGGGAGAAAAATCGCAGTTTACCGGGCCCGATATCGGCCAGCGGTTGGCAAATCTCAACCCCGAAGCAATCAAAGTTTTTCAACCTCTGGAAAACGTAGGTTTGACTCCGCAGTTAGAAATTCCCGCTGTTACGATTGGCTTACTTCGGCAATACTTAAAATTGCTTTCGGAAGGGTAAAGAAGGAAGAAGGAAGAAGGAAGAAGCAAGAAGGAAGAAGCAAGAAGGAAGAAGGAATATGAATTCCCTCTTCCCCCTTCCCCATTAGCAATGACTAATGACTAATGACTAATGACTACTGACTACTGACTACTGACTACTGACTACTGACTACTAATTATTCTTTTACTCGCACGTCGATGACGCTGGCGTTGAAAATGTACTTGTTACCTTCAAGCTCTAGCGTGGTGCCAATTTTGACTTTCGTATTACCTAAAACCGGGCCATTTTCAGTAAGTTGACCTTTTCCCTCTAAGGTAAACATCATATTTTTGCTGAAAGCTTCTTCTTCTCTTGGATCGGGGAGAGCTTTCAGAGTGCCGTTGGGCTGAGGAACTGCTAGGGTTCTGGTGAGAGTTTTGACAGATTTGATGGTAATCTGACCGGAGGGTTGATTGCGGATCACCACATTGATTTTATCACCTGTTTTGAACAAATCTTGAACGTTTGTTCCTTTGAGACCGATCGCAATTGCATCAATTTCTACAGGTTTGACACTGGTGCCGACTTGGGCGACGGAACCGCCAGAAGTGCCGGGAAAGAAAAAGATTCCGATTGCAACTAGCAGTACGATCAGAGCCGCACCTACGTCTAGAATGCTGAGTTTGCCGAACAGTCGGCCTTGAGAATCCAAAATTTTCATAATCGCCTATTATACTGATAGCGACAGGAGTATGTTTACAAGCTCAGGACTTACCCAGACATCGATGAAAAACAGATGCTGCTATTGCTGAGCTACCGCTGGCAATGACATACTTTATTGATGCGTAAGTCATGAAGCTAAAAGATATTACCACAACGATCGCCCAAAATCCGCATGACTGGGGCACTTAACCCAGAAGGGAGTTGACAGCGGTTGGTTGGCCTTGGCTCGATCGCCCATAAGCTGGTGGCGCCGTTAAAAATTGACAAAAAGCTAGAATAGCAACTAAGCAGCCTCAAATTACGTCTGCCTATTTAGTGACTTTTCGAGTTTTTCCTACAATTTTATCTAACTTCTGGCACCTATCACTCATGTTAAAAAGTTTTTGGTTGACTTGCCGGCATACTTGTGGCCGGGGGATTTATCTGTTTCTGTCCCTGATTGTGGCTGCGGGTATCTGGGTGGTTTCCCCGGAACCCACTCAAGCATTTTCTTTGCCTGAACTAATTTTTCGCGGCATTCAAGTTATTCAATTGTCGAATATGTCCGATCGCCAAGAGGTGACTATTGGCCGACAAATTAATCAGCAGTTAACGAACAGCGAGTTTAAGATTGACCGAGATCGCGACACTACAGAATATATCAACCGCATCGGTCAACGACTCGCTCAAGAAAGCACTCGCCCAAATATTCCTTATACTTTTCAAGTGATTGACGACGACAATATTAATGCTTTTGCGACAATGGGCGGTTTTGTTTATGTGAATAAAGGTTTGATGACGGCGGCGGACAATGAGGCAGAATTAGCAAGTGTGATCGCCCACGAAATCGCTCACATTAATGCTCGCCACGCAATTAAACAAATGCGTCAAATGGCCATAGCTTCTGGTGTAGCTTCGGCGACAGGGCTCGATCGATCTCAGGCGGTTCAGATTGGGGTGGAATTGGCTTTGCGGCGCCCCCACAGTCGCCAAGCTGAGTATGAGGCGGATCAGTTGGGATTGCAAACTATGGGGCGAGCGGGCTACGCTCAATCTGGGATGGTTGATTTTATGAAAAAGTTGCTCAATAAGCCTTCTCCTCCGAGCATTTTGAGCACTCACCCGGCAACTGGCGATCGCATTGCTGCTATTTCGCAGGCTATAGATCCAGATCTTGCTAGCGGTGAAGGTTTAGATAATGAGGATTACAGGCTAGAGATCCGCAGACTTTTAGGTTCGTAGCAAAGGTAAATCTATCAGGCACTCTCTTCTTTTAGACCTCTTACAGAAATAGCTGGGACGGGCAAGATGCCCATCCCACAAAAAGTTTTTTCTATTGTGGGATGGGCATTTTGCCCGTCCGAAACTTTGCTTAAAAGGACTTTTGCAAGAAGTATTTTCTCTTCTCTTCCCTTCTCTTTTCTTACTTCGCGATCTTCGCGTCTTCGCGGTTCGTTAAAAAATAAATCCAGTTACTAGGGTAAGTCAGCAGCAAATTAATTTCGATTTAATAGATCGGACTTAAGCTGACATACCCTACAACTAAAACTTGATTTAACACTCCTGTGGAACAACAGAATCGATCGCAGGTTCCGGGGGTGCAATCGGCTGCGGCTTCAATTGCCGAACAACTTCGTCAAACGGCAAAATTCGGACTTGATGGTTAAATACATTTACTTGATAAACTCTGCGGTAGCTGAGATCAAATCCTGTCAGCCAGCCGCTTTTGGGATGATAAGCACCCGTGTCAATATCCAACCACCCTTCGCCCCTGACTAATTCGCCCGGTCTAACCCCATGAAAGGTAAAGGTGATCGTGTGACCGGTGATAATTAATTTATTGGGAAAATAGGGTTTCGACATGGTGTGAAATTCCCTGCGAATCCAACACAGTTGTTCGATCGACTGTTCATCGATCGACAGATGGGGGTCAACGCCCGCGTGAACCAGCCAGATGTCCCCTAAGTCCCGGTACGTAGGGAGCGATCGCAGCCACTCTAAGTGTTTGTACGGCATCATCCCTGTATCTCTGTAGCTTGCTACTGTCGCATCGCCGCCACTGTAGAGCCAAGATTGCCACGCTCGCATATCCATCGGCGTCCCCGACAAAGCCTCCAGCATCAGTTGTTCGTGGTTGCCCAACAGAGTTTGGTAGGGGCTTTGCTGCACAAAATCTAATACCTGAGCGCTTTTGGGGCCACGATCGATTAAGTCTCCTAAAAAATAGACGCGATCGTCCAAGCCGGGGGCAAGTGCCTCTAGCAGGGTCATTAAGCCGTCGTAATGCCCGTGTACGTCCCCGATAACAATGCGCCGGTGCTCCATTGTGTTTATCCGCTTCCCTGACTCAAAAGCCCCATCTCTAGCTTATAGCATCTGATTTTGCTGTTATTTGCCTGCCCTCTTTTACGGGGGAGGGGTGTCACCCATTATACTGCTTTTTATAAAGATTCTGTAAAGCTCACCAGTAGCTGTTTGCGTAGCTACTGATAGAAACACAGGCAAGCTGCTAATTCTGCTTCTGCAACTGCTGTTACTGAGGCAAAGCTTTGAGTTATTTCACTCTTTAGGGTGCATCAGCGATTAGCCGACGGATTAAGTCGAAAATAATCCTAGCTGACACACCGTAAAATACGATCGAGCCTTAACAATGGTCACTGAGTCAAAGCTTTGAGAAATGTCTGGAGTTCTGCCAAAAAACCTTTCTTTTTTAAGGGTTTGGCAGGTGTGGTGGAGTCAGGATCGGCGCTTGGGAGAGAACCGGCTAAAATCCGCTCTAAATCGTCTCCGACAGGTTTTTGGGCGGTTTCAGAAATTAGTTCGTATTCGTCGTTTGTTTCCAGCCACACTTGCCAGGATTGGGGGTAGCAGCGGAATAAAGCCGCAGTGTCTAGGGGTCTGATATAGTAGCAGGATTCAATTTTGCTGAGGAATCGATCGCGCAATTGGCGGCCCGCATAGCCTATACCTATGGTGGCAACATCTTCCAGGCGGGGGTTGAGTAGAATTACTGGGCGACCTGCCGCAGCTATATAAATTTTTTCGACTTGGGCAACTTCTACGGCTGCTGGATTGATCAAAAGGAAAAGTTGATCTTCCGGTGCTATTTTATCTTCAACAGGGGTGCGACTACTACCCAAATCAGTGACTTTAAACGGTGTTTCTCCCCAGTCGCGGCGCGCGAGGGCTGCCGCACCGGTGTCGGGAAAAAAGACTTTTACTCCGGGGTAGATTTCCTCAAATTCTGGGAGAAATTGTAAGGTGATAGACTGTGCTTGCAGGGCGATTTCTGGAAATACTAATTCGACTTGCAGTAGAGTTTTGCCGTCCGAGAGGGCAGCGGCGGTGGCAATGCGGGATTGGGCGATTGCCTCGTTGAGATCCTTGGGCAGTTCTGTCATTAATCTTATTGTTTTTACTCGACTTCTCTCTATCTAATTTTACCTGAGATATTGCACCATTCTCAATTACCTGTTCTTGAGCATGGTGCAAGATGTAAGTTTTACCGCCTCAAGCAACAAAAGCTAACACCGACACAGGCGAGCCAGAACCTCCCAAAAGGCGCAATATTCCGATAACTAAAGTGATGTCAGCCGCAGGTAACAAGTCGAGATTTGCCAGATTTTCCAGCACTATTCGCTGCTTTTCCAATACCAATCTGTTAACCGCAAAACTTTCATCTTGCCCGGTATCGACTCCGTGAGTGTCGGTTCCAACTCCCGCAATAGAGCGTTCTTCTAGCAAAAATTGAGTTGCTGCTTTGCTAAATCCGGGAAAGTGGCAAATTCCGCGATCGTCTCGGTTGAAAAATGCTCCCTGATTATCCCATTTTTCTTGCCAGCCAGTATACAATAAAACTAGATTTCCAGGTTCTATAAGTTTGTGCTGCCGTTCCCAATTTAATACATCGTCTATGGTTAAAGTGTAATCTGGATTGGCAAGACTTTGCTCTCGGATATTGATCGCAATTGCCGGCACAACGAGCGACTGCGGGGAATAATTATCAATGCTGGCGCCTCCTACATAAAAGCTGTTGGGTGCGTTGATGTGAGTGCCGCTGTGTTCTCCCATCGATAATTTTCGCAGGAAATACCCGTCTGTTTCTATTTGAGCTACTGTGGTAATTTCTGTCGCTGGATCTCCTGGCCAAATGGGAATATTTGGGTGAATTGCATGGGTTAAGTCTACAATTTTGCTGTAGGCGATAGTTTTTAAGTTATTTGACTTAAAGTTGTTTGTCATCAGGTTAAATATATCTATTATTTATTAAACACAGTTGAGTTTTTTACCTTCTGCGAACTCAATCTAAAATCTAAAATCTAAAATTCGATTAGTCGATCGAGCGTTGCTTCCATCACATCCTTGGTTTGCCCGGAAACAGTATACACCAAAGCTTCTCGATAAACTCTCCCGGCGGGGTGTAGCACACCGTTAGCAGCACCGCTAGAAACTGCAACCGCCGCGTGCCCGCAACGCACCGCTAAATCAATGGCTTGAGCTCGCAGCGCTAATTGTTCTGCTTTCGAGCTATGTTGAGATTGTGAGAAATTCTGTTTTAGCCGATCGAGCTTTTGCTCTAGTTTTTGGCAAGCTGCCGTTATAAAAGGTGAATTCTTAGCAGCCGCTGCTGCTGCAATTACATCCAATCCGGCTCGAATACAGCCAAAAGTAGCCGGAACAAAATTCAGTATATTTTTGCTGTCGTTTTCCGAAATCCAGCCGACAGGTTTAATTGAAATTATTTCCGATTCATCCAGCAACCAATTATCGAGAGTTGCTGTCACAGTATTAGTCGAGTTCATGGCAATTAACTGCAGGATTTCGCTACAAGCTATTTTACCCGATTCGCGTTCAATATTGGCAAAAGGCACTAAACCGAAAACAGCGCGTTCGTCAGGAAGTACCGCAGCTACAATAAACTTTTGAAACAAGCGAAAACCTGTTACCCAAGGAACTTTTCCTAACAGTAAATAGCCCGATTTTGTGGGAGTTGCGGTGACAGCCGGATCGCCCGATCGCCTTAAATGCGAAAACCCAATACCCAACCGTAACTCTTTTTGGGCGATCGCGGGCAAGTATCTGCTTTTTAGCATTTCATTGTCGCTGTTGGCAAGCATCGCAGTTGCGCTGTGGTGCTGAGTTTGCAGGAAAGACAAAGCGCCGGAATATCGAGCCGTCAATTCCTGATATTTGTAAAAAATCTCCGGTGCAACTTCGGCACCGCCCCATTTGTGGGGAACTCGCAACGCTAAGAGCGATCGATCTTCCAATCCCGCAACTGCTGTTTTCAGGGCTTCGGAGTCGCTGTCGATAATTTCCGCGTGGGGTGAAACGCACTTTTGTAGGTAAGTTTCTGTGCTGTTGAGAATATCTTGGGAATCCATTTTTTATAATTATTTTATAGTGAGTTTTACCTTATTTGGGAAAGTTTCATTTCCCACGGATAGGGAGCTATAAAAACCCAGTTACTACGATTTTTGCGACAACTCACGAAAAATCTACGAAGCAACCGGATTTATGAGGTAATTTTATAGTAATTTTTAGTCAAACTTGTGTGGGGCGGAAATTAAACCTCGCCCCCAAACTAATTTATTTCCACACTTTCCAAGGAGCCTTCCCTTCATCCCAAAGTTCGTTTAAATACTTGTACTCTCGAAAAGTATCCATCGCAAAGAAGAACCCCTCATGACGGTAAGCCATCAACTCTCCGTCTGCCGCCAAACGCTGCATCGGCTCTTGTTCTAAAATACAATCATCTCCCCCCAAATACTCAAATACCCGGCGGTTAAATATCATATATCCAACACTGATCCAGCCGTCGATTTGAGGTTTTTCAGTAAATTGAACTACGCTGCTATCGCTGTCTACCTCCAAAATTCCAAAGCGAGAAATCGGACGAAATGTAGTGACAGTGGCCAGCTTCCCGTGAGATTTGTGAAAATCCATCAAGGCGTCAATATCGACATCAGCTACTCCATCGCCGTATGTCACCATGAAATTCTCGCGATCGATATATTTTTCGATCCGTTTTACCCGCCCTCCTGTCATGCTTGCGGCGCCAGTTTCAGCTAGTGTCACTTTAAAATCTTGTTCGAGATGTTCCTCGTGATAAGTGATGGTATTTTGGCGTCCCAGACAGATAGTAAAGTCATTATTCATGGCTTCATAATTGAGGAAATATTCCTTAATCATGTTGCCGCGATAGCCCAAGCACACAATAAAGTTTTGGAAACCATAGTGTGCATAGATCTTCATGATGTGCCAAATAATTGGATGGCCTCCCACCTCAACTAAGGGTTTGGGACGAAATTCTGTTTCTTCTCTGAGACGAGTACCGAGACCGCCAGCTAGGATAACTACTTGCATTTTGTCACATTTTTAAAGATGATAAATTAATTTATCATCAATCATCAGGATTTTTTTCAAAGAATTATTAACATTTTCTCATAGTGAGTGAAGCTTTGTAAACTGCAGAAATCACGAACTCTTATAAATAATTCTAGGGTGCGCGCGACCGCACCGTATATTTAAATGCTGCGCGCAATTTCTAACTAACAGTAGGGTGGGTACTGCGGACAGTATATTTGGCTACAGCGCAATTTTTAACTATTAAGAGTCGATTAATAAATAGACAAAAGAACAGCAAATACCTATTATAAATATAAGAAATAGATTCAACAGCAATGAAAAATCAACTCGATCGCCTAAAAAAGTTTTTAGGTATCCTCTGTGCGATCGCCTCAATAATTATATTATTCCAATCGGCTATACCTGGTGTTTACGCCACGGTTGTTGTACCGGAAGGATCAACTATAGCACAAACCACCCTAGCTTTTGTGCCGAACATACCGGGCGGCGGATTAGACTTTCACGAATCAGCAGGAGGACACACTTTAGAAAGACACGTTGGTAAAACAGAAGCAGAACTAGCACAGCGACTCGCAAGCGAAACGAGAATTTCTGCAGCATCTTCTTTTACTGATCGTTCCGTCGCCGAAGCGGCTATTGCAGAAGCAATGAACAGAAATCAAAGTGCGATCGACTCCTGGGTGAAAAGTCGAGGCAATCGTTATACGATCGACTACAACACCAACAGAATAATTGGCATTACTCTGCGTCGCCGCGCATCCAAAGCAACTTCAACATCTCGCCTGAGAATCGTCCTCCAGCGCAGTGCCAAATTACCTCCCGGATACTTTATTCTCACAGCCTATCCCCAATGATCAATCAATTTCCTCATTTAACCCAATTTTTCAGTTCCTACTTTCACCAAGACTGGCCATTAGAAGCTGACACTCCTAGCGATGTAGTGAACAACTACCGCAGCAGCGAACCGCCCGCAAGTGTTGAAGCTGCATCGCAAGAACTCAGCAAACTGCTCGAAATGCCGATCGCCCCAGCCGATTTAGAAGCATTCATCCTCGATGAATTAGGGTGTTACTACGATCCACAATCCGAAAATCAAACAGTCCGAGAGTGGTTGGAATCGGTGCAAAAATCTTTGAATAATCCTAGATAAAATCTATATATTTGTAGGGACACGGCACTGCCGTGTCCTCTATATAATTCTTATGCAACCGAAAACGATATCACTTGCTAACCGTCAATAAGTAGCCTTCGTGGACATTAAAATTAGGGATAACATACGCCAAGCTGCCGCTACCCACCGACAAACTTTCTTCTTTAACTGTGACAAGCTGTGGCACGGCTCCTTCTTGATTGTTGGGTATCTTTTCTAACTTTAGAGTGATTTTCTGACCCCTTTGAATACCTAGCTGCTCCAAATTTCCGAGGGTTAATGTTACCGTTGTTGCTGAGGAAAAATTGGGGTCGAAATAACCTAAAAGTATCTGTGCTTTACCTTCATGATTTGACTTGCTGGCTAAAGCGACAAGGCGATTGTTATTTGACCAACTCCGCACCCGCGAATTAACTCCGTCAGCATAAGCTTTGTAAGCCCACCAAGCTGCTCTTGGCTCAAAAGTATTAGGCGTGACCATCCCACTCAGCGTATTGTTGAAGCAATTGCTAACTTTATTTGGCCCTTTACTCTCCCAACAAGCTCTGCAAGCACCGTCAGCTTTTGCATACTCTAAGTTATACAAATAACCTAAGATTTCCCCCGGCTGGTACTGCGCTAAGTTCCCGACAATTTCGTTGACGTAAATTTTTTGCAATTTCAGTTCCTTGTAAGAAGGACTTTGCTGAAAATTGCGTTTAGCCTCAATTACGTGATCGTCAACAAATAAAATCATCGCGTCGTTAAGTTCGTGCCATGAGAGGAAATTAACTTCAAGTTTGTTAGCCTTGCAGTAATCCAAAAAAGCCGCGAGATATTCTTTGCTGTAGCGGCCGAGGCTTGGCCCGCCAATCATTGCTGACGGCCCCAATTCTTCCCGCAAGATTTTGTAAGCTCTTTTGTAAGTTTCAAAGAATTGTTCTCTGCTTCCGTTCCAAAATGGATCTTTCCAATCTGGTTCATTCCATACATCCCAAATAATTTTTTTGCCTTTATTTTGCTGGGCTAACTGTCGGATGAATGCTTCCCATGCAGGGTAGTTTTGATAGGGCCACCCATTGGGATTGCTACCGTAGCCCCACAAATCGCTGACTACTAACTGAAACTCGGCTCCGCTGGCGATTACTCGATCGTAAATATCGAGTCTCCCCGCCCGCCAAAGTTTGGGCTGCAAGGGTTTGATAGAACTATCCGGCGGTTTTGCGGTGTCGATTCCGTGCAGGATGCCGCTCATGGAAATTGTACCGGTGGCTGGCTGTCCAAAATCTACTGTAACGTTCGATCGCAGTTGGGCGATCGCTCTTGGCTGTCCCAAATAGGCTATTAACAGAACAGTGACAATAGCTAAACCAATTGGCAGCAGTTTACTAATACGTGGGAACTTGAATGTAAGTTGCATATTTTTTTGTAGTTGATGTTTGGTGGAATGGGCATCTAGCCCGTTCCTAATAAGGCTGCAAGAACTCAGTTTTAACGAACGTATGACAACACTTCAAAACCCTGTATTGATTCTATCACTTGTTGCCACGATCGGGAGTTAATCAGCTCGTTGGTATCGAACGGAACTCCTTTTTCCGCAGCAAAAATACCAAAATTTTTCACCCAATCAAAGATAGTTTCTGTGGTAAAATAAGGTGTGCAGGCCCAAGCAGATTGCAAATTATTCACCATCGCGGACATATCTCCCCGATCGTAAGCTTCCCAAGCTTTCCACACTAAATAATAGTATTTCAGCAGGCTATCCACTTGCTGTACCTGTTTTTTGAGTTTCGGACTAATAGATAAACTATCGCTCTCATCGTCACTTACAAATGCCTGCTCAATTATTTCTTCATATTCCCGAAGCATCCGTTCTTCTTTGAATAGTTCTTGGGCTCGCGCTTTGCACGATTGTCCTGCAAGCCTGCGCGCTTCGGGATTTTCTGCCCATATTTCGACCGTTTCTACCAACTCTTTTACTGTTCCTGCTGGATCGATTGTAGGATCGGGCAGTAGCTTTCCCGTGTCTCCCAATTCTTCGGGAATACCGCTGACGGCTGTGGCAATTACGGGCAATCCTTTCGCCATTGCTTCCATAATTGCTAGCGGCATTCCTTCTGCTTGGGAAGATAAAATAAAGATGTCGCTGGCGTCGAGCCAATCGGCAATATCCCAGCGCTGTCCTAAGAATTTCACCTGTTCTTCTACTCCTAATTGGCTCACAGTTGCTCTTAATTCAGGTTCCATATTGTCGTGAGTAGTAGACCCAGGCCCGGCCCAAACAAAGTAAATTTGCGACCAAATCGGACGATTTTTCAATTGGGCGATCGCCTGCAATTGATACTGATATCCTTTAATTGGAGTCAATCTCGCCGCCGTGAAACAAACAACAGCATCTTCGGGGATTCCTTGTTCTTGACGCAGGCGTTGGCGAGTTGAAAGATTCGGTGGCTCAAAATAACTATTTGGTCTGCCATAATAGATTACTTTGCCCCGTTCAAGACGTGCTTTAAATAGACTTTGGAACAAGTTTAAATTCTCGTGGGAAACTGCTACTGCTGCTTTGGCTACAATGTACTGGTAGGCAACTGCATCGAAATAGGGAATTTGATCGCCGCGATCGAAGGTCTCATAATTGCGATTGATATAACCCAGACTGATTATGTACGGTATATTTTGCTCGATCGCAACTTGTTTAGCTGCAAAGTTAGCCATCGGCCAGCCGTCACTAAATATAATTAAATCCGGTCGAGCTTGGGCGTAAATCTTTTGAGCATCATCTAAATTGTAAGCTATTCGCAAAAACTCTTTCATCGTGTCGAACTCTAGCCAAATATGTTCGATACCTAGCTGTTTTTGTTCGGTAATTAAAGGATTAGAAGCTTGACTTTGAACGCTGGTTACTCGGTAGCCATCAGCAGCTAATTTACACATCAGCGAGTGGTTAAACTGAGCCAAACCGCCGACTCCTGAGTCTTCTGTGTACAGGAGTACGTGCTTTGTCTGCTGCCGAGAAAGCGAACTGGCGGTCGATTGGAACTGATAAGGATTGTTTGCTGCGATCGCCACTATGTCTTGCCATTCCTGTAAATTGGTTAAGGCATAGGCATCAAAGTTGTAGCCGTACTGTTCCGAAACCCCCTTAAAAGTTTCCAGCCAATTAAAAACAGTTTCAGTGCCTGTCAAACGAGTGTAATACAAAGATTTTTCCAGACTTTCGACCATTTCTGGCAAATATCCGTTGCAGTACATCCGCCATGCTATCCATACTAAACACTTGTAACGTTCCGCGCGTTTCAAGTCGCGGATGTGCTGAGGCAAATCTGGCCTCGCAAAAAATTGCTCCATCAAAATTTCCGTATTTTTCATTAATTTGGAGCCGTTGGACATAAGATTGGTATCGTGCTGACGATAGCCCGTTAATATGTCTTTTAACCAAACTGACTTGCAGCCTTTTAAACCTAAACGTAGCACAAAATCTAAATCTTCGGTTGGCGGCAAGCGATGATCGAAACCGCCCAAGCGTTCCCACCACTCTCGCCGCAGCATCATGGCGCTGGGACGCACTGATTTGTATAAAACAAAGGCTTCTAAATCTAATTTTGGTTCTTCTTCCCAAGGCTTGACTCCATAGATACCTTCGTCGTTTTTGCCAACAATAACCCAACCTGTTTGCACCATATCTAATGTGGGGTCAGCGTCAAAGCAAGCTACTTGTTTTTCTAGTTTTTCTGGTAAGAAGAAGTCGTCAGCATCTAGAAAAGCTAAAAATTCGCCTTGTGCTAACTTACAAGCACGATTTCGAGCAATTGCTGCTCCTTGGTTATCTTGATAGATGTATTGAATTACATCGATGTAAGGTGACAAAACTTGTCGAGTGTTGTCTGTTGAGCCGTCGTCTACGACGATAATTTCCCAGTTTTGATAAGTCTGGCCCAGAACACTCTCTACGGCTCTGACAATGTAGCGCTCGCAGTTGTAAGCCGGGATGATGACACTGACGCGAACTTTTTTGGGAGTAATAATACTAGCCATTAACTGTTTCCATTCTGGTAATTTTCGGAGAGAATTTGCATCGATATTGCGGCCGTAGGTTTTAGCAATTTCAGTGATGCGCTTTACCCAATCTGCTATAGTTGCTGTTAGGGAGTACGGAGTATAATCCAAAGATTTTTGCAAATACTCAGTCATTTCTGCCGGATATCCGCTGTAGAAAAGTTGCCACGCCATCCATGTCAGAGCCTCATAAAAAGCCAGCTTTTCTAATTGGCGGATGTCCTCTGGTAAGTCGGCTCTACTGAAGAAACTTTGCTTTAATTTAATACAAAGGTTTGCTTGTTTTAGCGCTCTCTGGATGGACACATTTTGCCCGTGCTGGCGGTAGCATACTGTCACTTGAGGCAACCAAGCAGCTTCGCAGCCAGATAGTGCTAAACGCAAGATTAAGTCGGCATCATCTACTGAATCATACTGAGAATCAAAGCCACCGACTCGTTCCAGCCACTGCCGCGAAAACATCATGGCGCTGGGAAGTAGGGGCATATAAACAATCCAGGTTTTTAAGTCTAGCTGAGGCAAGTATTCCCAGGGTGTGACATCGAAAATACTTTCGCCTTGCTCTTTAACCATTCGCCAGCCACTATTAACAATTCCTAGTGATGGCTGAGCGTCAAATAACGCAACTTGTCCAGCTAACTTATCGGACAAGAAAAAGTCATCTTGATCTAAAAAAGCAATTAATTCACCTCTGGATTCTTGAATTCCTCGGTTTCTCGCGGCAGCTACTCCTTGGTTTTCCTGATAAACATAGCGAATTTTGTCAAAATAAGGCTGCAATGCTTGGCGGGTGTCGTCGGTTGAGCCGTCGTCTACGACGATAATTTCCCAGTTTTTATAGGTTTGGCTGATGACGCTTTCTACCGCTTGCGCGATGTAGCGAGATCCATTATATGCTGGAATAATTACACTTACTCGCGGTGTCAGATTTGCAATTGACATGAATTTTATCGGTGGTAAGGAAGTTCGGCAACGGATTCTGTAACGGATGTAACGGATGTAACGGATGTTAGGCAGAAGGCAGATGCAATTCTACTGTTGAGAGCAATCCGAATTTGAAATGTAAATTTGGTATTTTAGCGTGCATAAAATACAGATTCAATCCCCTGTACTTCCTCGACTAATTGTTGCCATTCTACTGAATTAATTAGAGAATATGTATCTAAACTATGCCCTTTAGCTGACGAAAAATTACCAAAATATTCTACCCAGTTTAAGAGCGTTTCTGTACTCAAAAAAGGTGTGTACTTCAAAGATTTTTGAAGCGACTTCTGCATTCCGCTTAGATCTTCTTGACAGTAAGCCTGCCAAGCATTCCATACTAAAGAGCTGTAGTTGACCAGGCTTTCTATTTTCGCCATTGACCTCTGCACCTTGTTTTGAGTAACAAATGGATCTGTTTGACGATCATCGCAAACTAAAGCTTTTTCGATCGCCTCCATCGACTCTGCCAACATCCGTTCCTCTTTAAACACTTGCTCGGCCCGCTGCTTGCAAGCTTGACCGATTTGATGGCGTAATTCTGGATTCATTGCCCAAGCTTCTACAGTTTGCGCCAATTCCCTCGCGGTTCCCTCTGGATCGGTATTCGGATCTGGCAACAATTTCCCAGTCTCGGCAAGCCCTTCAGGAATGCCGCCTACAGCCGTTGCAACTACCGGCAATCCCTTAGCCATCGCTTCCATAACTGCAAGAGAAGGCGCTGCATCTGCTACAGAAGTCAAAATGAATATGTCACTAGCATCCAGCCAATCTAGGATATCCCAGCGCTGTCCGATCGCCTTCACGCGATCGCTCACCCCTAACTCTTTAATAGTTTGCCTCAATTCTATTTCTACATTATCAGCGCTTCCCTCACCCGTTCCTGCCCAGACAAAATACAATTTAGACCACACAGGAGACTGCTGCAACTGCTTGATTGCTTCGATCTGATATCGGTGTCCTTTAATCGATGCCAATCGAGCCGATGTGAAACAGACAATCGCATCTTCAGGAATTCCTATTTCTTGTCGCAGGCGTTGACGAGCCGCAGCATTAGGAGGTGCAAAATATTCAGGAGAACGCCCCAAGTAAATCACTTGTCCTCGCTCTTTCGGCAACTTGAAATGTTGGCACAATAAATTCAAATGTTCGTAAGCGCCAACAATCAATGCTCTAGCTTGCAGGCAGTGGTAGAGCACTCCTTCTACATAAGGCACTACATCCCCGCAGGCAAAAGTTGCGTGTTCTGGCATAACTAATCCCATCACCATCATGTATGGTATTCCCATTTCAATAACTACCTGTTTAGCTGCAAAATTGGAAAATGGCCAACCATCGCTAAAAATAATCATATCCGGTTGATTGCTAGCAAAAAGCTCTCGTGCATCCTGAGTATTTCTTAACACCCGCTGTAAATCTTTATGGCCACTAAAATCCAGCCACAAGTGCTCTATACCTAACTCTCGTTCTCGCTCAAGCAAGGGGCTAGAATATTTGGTTTGCACGCAAGTGACTCGATACCCTAATAAGGCTAACTGACAGAGAATGGCATGATTGTATTGCGCTAATCCTCCCACACCCGGATCGTCGGTGTTGTAGAGTAGAATGTGGGCTTGCCTTTTTGAAGGTGTGGGAATAGAACTCTGTTGAGATTGGGGTGGATTAGTCATCACCATCAAAATTATCTCTTGCCATTGGGCTAAGTTACTCAGCGAATAAGCGTCAAAGTTTTCACCATATTCTTCAGAAGCCATCTGAAAACTTTCCAGCCAATTCAAGACTGTTTTTGTGGGCGAAAAAGGCGTATATTGCAATGACTCTTCTAAACACTGGGCCATCTCTGTTAGATGACCGTCGCGATACATCCGCCATGCCAGCCACTTTAAGCATTGATAGCGTTCTGAGTTTTTTAACTGCCGGATTGACTGAGGCAAATCGGGTCGAGCGAAGAATTTTTTCATCACAATTTCTATATCCTTCATTACGCGAAAACCGCTTGACATGAGATTAGAATTGTGCTGGCGATAACAGGTAAGTGTCTCTTCTAACCAAACTGCTTTGCACCCCTTTAAAGCTAAACGCAAGGCAAAGTCTAAATCTTCTGCTAGTGGCAACTGAGAATCGAAACCGCCCAATTTTTCCCACCACTTTCGGCGCAGCATCATCGCACTCGGTCGCACGCATTTATATAGAATAAAGCTTTCTAAATCTAATTTAGATGCTTGCTGCCAAGGCTTGACAGCAGAAATCTCTCGCCCGGTTTCATCGACGATAACCCAACCTGTTTGCACCATATCTAAGGTGGGTTCAGCGTCAAAGCAAGCTAGTTGTTTCTCTAGCTTTGATGGTAGGAAATAGTCATCGGCATCGAGAAAGGCTAAAAACTCGCCTTGCGCTAGTTGGCAAGCAATATTTCGGGCGGCTGCTACTCCTTGATTTTCCTGGTATATGTAGCGAATTCTGTCAAAATAAGGCTGCAATACTTGCTGCGTGCGATCTGTGGAACCATCGTCTACAACTATAATCTCCAAATTAGTAAAAGTTTGACCTAGGGCGCTTTCCACCGCTTGTACGATGTAGCGATCGCCATTATATACAGGTATAATTACGCTTAATTGCGGTGTTTGAGTAGCTGTTGACATTATTTAGCTCGCTGTTAACCTATGATTATCTAGTTTAGATTAATGTGGCGGACATTCATTATTATTCTCTGTTCGGTTGCTCTACTTACAAAAACTTGAACTTTGGCAAAGTGTAGCATATAATTTTACATGGAATGATAACTCAAAAGGAAAATAAAAAATGAATTCGGAAACGGCGCAGGTGAATTTTCAGCAACAGGCAGAACTTTATTTAGCTACAGGCAACTTCGATCGGGCGATCGCACTTTGCCAACAAGTTTTGGCATCTGAACCCAACTCTGCAGAGACTTGCAAGACCTTGGGGAAAGCGCTGCAAGCTCAGGGTAAACTAGAAGACGCAAGGTATTGGTATAAAGTTGCGATCGCCCACCAACCGGATTTTGCCGAAGCTTTTGCTAACCTAGGCACTCTCTCCGCTACTTTGGAACAGTGGCAAGAGGCGATCGCCTGTTACCAAAAAGCCATCTCCCTGCAACCAAACTTTGCAGGATTTTACCGTAATTTGAGCCGGATATTTACCCAAGTCGGTCAAGCTGAAGAAGCAGCAGACTGTTGGTATCAAGCACTAATCGTGGAACCGATAGAAATAGCAGAAGAATATCTCGATTTAGGTAATACTTTGCTTGCCCAAAATAAGCCAGATAAAGCGCTGACTTGTTACCACCGCACGATTTATTTAAACCCCAGCTTTTGCGAAGCTTATTGCAAAATAGCCGAAGCGGCTAGCGAGCTAAAGCAGTGGGACGAAGCTATCGTTAACTACCGCAAAGCTATTCAACTCCAGCCGGAGATTTCGGAGTTTCATTACAAACTAGGCAATGTTTTGCAAGCTAAGGAACTCTGGCGCGAAGCGGAGGCTGCCTACCGAAAAAGTATTGATTTAAATCCCAATTCTTTTTTGTCATACTACAACTTAGGCAGCGTGCTGCTCAATTTAGAAAAATGGGAAGAAGCTGCGATAGCCTACCGCACGGCTGTTGAAATTAACCCGGGTTTTTCTTGGTCTTACTACAGCATCGGTGCAGCTTGCGATCGATTAGAAGAATGGTCTGAATCCGCCGCAGCTTACCAGCACGCTACTGAAGTAGACCCAAATTTTTTCGCAGCTTTTCACAAGTTAGGAGATGCACTTTTTAAGCTAGAAAAGTGGTCAGAAGCTGAGGCTGCATACGAACGGGCGATCGCACTAAATGCAGATTTATTTTGGTCTCATTATAACTTAGCTTTGACTTTAGTTAAACTTCAAAAGTTTGCAGGCGCAACACTCGCTTATCGGCGGGCGATCGCAGTCGATCCAGAATTCTCTTGGACTTACCACAATTTAGGAGAAGTGCTGTTAAAAACCCAACAGTGGAAAGCCGCAGCTACCGCTTACCAACGTGCTATAGAACTTAATCCCACTATTTCTTGGTCTTATTACAATTTAGGCGATGCTTTTAGTGAAAGTCACGCATGGAACGATGCTGTTTCCGCCTACCTTTGTGCGATTCAAATCGAGCCGTCTCTACCGGGAATTTACATAAAATTAGGTGCGGCTCTAATTAAAAGAACTCCGGTAGATTCAGATGTAGCAACTAGCTATTATCACCACGAAATGCAGCCGCCGCACGCTCCTGAATTTTACTGCGAAATCGCTCAAAAGTTTGCTGAGAGCGATCGGCTTAACGAAGCCATAATGTTGTACTTGATGGCATTAGAAATTAGACCAAAAGATCCAGAAATATCCCCAAAATTAGAGGAGATTTTAGAAAAACAGCGTCAAACAGGGGAATCTACTCTATTATTAGAGTTAGAGGCTAAGGATATTCGCGATCGCTACATTGCCCGAGTAGTCAAAGGCAAGACTTTTGCAGAAGTCGGCGGCTTGTGGGGAACTGTCAGCGAAAAAGTATCCGTAGCTAGCAAATACGGTGCAGTTTCTCTGACAATGATTGATGCCATGCCGGCATCCCTTAACTGGTGGCAAGATTTTCACGATCGGATGACAAGTTTAAATATTGCTAATTATCACTGTATCAATCAAGATATCACTCAGATTCAACTTGCAGACATTGGCGAACCTTACGATGTAGTTCACTGTGCAGGAGTTTTGTACCATCACCCCCATCCGTTGCAGATTTTAGTTGCCTTGCGTCAGATAACTCGCGAGCATTTAGTTTTCACTTCAGCTATTACCCAAGAAGTTATAGAGAATGAGTTAGGACGCTATGAACTTCCCCCTTCTGGAGTAATGTTTATTCCCGCTTTGGACGACGCCGAACGAGCTATTTTAACAGCTTATTGGCAGCTATACATCAACAACAACCCACTTATAGGGATAACTGAGAAAGCAGTTTTTGACATGAACAATTTTGCGGCGTGCTGGTGGCTGCCTACAGCTACTGCTTTAGAAGCTATGTGCGAAGTCGCGGGATTTAAAGTTTTAGACAAAGGATTGACTTGGAGCAATAATGCTCTGACTCTGCTGCTGGGGATTTGAGGATTGCTAAACGAATAATAAGAGGACTTGCTTGTGCACAAACGGCTAAACACCCGGTTTATGAGCGGATTCCTCGTTTTCTTTCCCCAATATTCCTACTAGAAACCGGGTGTTTTCCGTAAGTCCTAAATAAAATAGCTGCCAACATTTTTTGTGAATAAAACAGGAACTGGGAAATAATCAATGAACAATCAGCAACCAGGGACGCCGTTAGGAAACATTTTAGTAGTAGACGATACAGCAGAAAACCTGCGTCTGTTGTCTACGATGTTGACTCAGAGGGGATACACCCCCCGCTGCGTGATTAACGGAAAAATGGCTTTGAGAGCCTGCAATTCTAATCCACCAGATTTGATTTTGCTCGACATAATGATGCCGGAAATGAACGGTTATGAAGTTTGTCAGCACTTGAAAGTAGAGCCTAAAACTCGCGAAATCCCGGTAATTTTTATCAGCGCTAAAGATGAAGTTTTCGACAAAGTAAACGCATTTGCTGTGGGAGCTGTTGACTATATCAGCAAGCCATTTCAGTTTGAAGAAGTGCTCGCCCGCATCGAAAGTCACCTTAGCCTGCGGAATTTACAAAAGCAGCTAAAAGAACAAAATATGCTGCTGCAAGAAGAAATCACGAGCCGCTTAGCAGTGGAAAAAACTCTTCAGGAAAAAAACCAAATCTTGCAACAAGAAATCAGCACCCGTCGCGCTGTTGAAAAAGCTCTGCAAGAGCAAAATTTGGTACTCCAACAAGAGATATCCCACCGCCAGCGCGCCGAATCTGCTTTATTAAAATCTAACCAAGAATTGGCGCGTTCAAATGCAGAACTAGAACAATTTGCTTATGTGGCTTCTCATGACTTGCAAGCGCCTTTAGCAACCATTGCTAGTTACGCTCAACTTTTAGAAAAACGCTACAAAGACCAACTCGACAGCCAAGGTAGTAAGTTTATCGGCAATATCGTTCAGGGTTGCACCCGAATGCAAACTTTAATTGACGATTTACTCGAATATTCGCGCGTTGGCCGGAGTCGGAAACCTTTTGAACTGACAGATTGCAATCATGCAGTCGAGCAAGCACTCGCGAACCTGCAAGGGGCAATCCGCGAGAATAAAGCCGTTGTCACCTACAGCGAATTACCAACGGTAATGGGGGATAGTTCTCAACTCGTACAGCTATTTCAAAATTTAGTCAGCAATGCGATTAAATATCGCCACGATGCACCGCCTGTGGTTCATATTGCCGCTTGTAAACAGGAGGAAAACTGGTTAATTTATGTCTCAGATAATGGAATTGGGATTGCTCCCCAGCATCAAAAACGTATCTTTCAAATTTTCCAGCGCTTGCACACTCAAAGAGAATATTCTGGGACAGGTATTGGTTTAGCAATTTGTCAAAAAATTGTGGAACTTCACGGCGGATGTATCTGGGTAAAATCGGAACCGGATCAAGGTTCAACTTTTTACTTTACTCTCGCTTAATTGAGACATAACTTCGGCCACAGCTATAAGCTATAAGGGAGGTAAAATTAATTACTTTCTATATTCTAAATCCTAACCTAGAAGATATAATCTAGAAGGTAATACTATTGAATATGGCAGATGAAAGCAGTAAAGAATTGGGAAGAATGTGACTATCGGGGTGTGGATATGGGCTATAGTTGCATTTTTTTAATTGGTATAAATGCCCAGTTATAATAAAAATTATTTTCCGTTGACAGTCTAGTTGGTGCGTGATATAATTTTAATTATTAAACAAAATTTTTGTAGCGCTTGCTTACCCTCCCTAATCTGACGGTCAATGTATGTGTACGTGCAATTGAATGACTGCCCTGAAAATAAAAGGTAGAATTCAAGTTAGTTTAACATTTTCTTGATTATTTTCTTGATTAATAAATATTATGAAAGCAGTTTTTAACTTAGCTTTGCCTCCTATCTGCTTTAAAGTTCTGTTAGTAGAAGACAACCCTCATGAAGCTGAGCTGATTGAAGATTTGCTGTCAGAAATAGGTGGCTCGCAGCGTATAGTGCTGACGAAAGTAGAGCGTCTCAGCGAAGCACAGCAGCGATTGAATCAAGAAACTTTTGACATAATTTTATTAGACCTTTCATTGCCCGATAGTCTGGGAATCGAGACGGTAGCTCGGGTACAAGAGTACGGGGTAAATGTGCCGATCGTAGTTCTGACCGCCCAAAACGACGAAGAACTTGCCCTGCGGTTGATTGCGGTCGGCGTACAGGATTATTTGGTAAAAAGAAAAATTGACAGCGAACTGTTAATTCGATCGCTCCGTTACGCCATAGAACGCCAGAACAGTCAAGATGCTTTGCGAAAAAGTGAAGAAAAATATCGCTCGGTGGTGGAAAATTCCCTGATCGGCATTGCCATCATCGCTCCAATTATTGACAGCGAAATTCCTCTAAATTGCCACTGGATAGAAGTTAACGATGCCCTGTGCAATTTGCTGGGCTATGAGCGCTACGAACTCGTGCAAAAGAATTGGCTAGAGTTGACTCATCCAGAAGATTTGGAGGCTAATTGTGAAAATTTTTCTCAGATGTTAGCAGGTAGGCTCGACGGTTACATCTTAGACAAAAGGTGGCTCAGAAAAAACGGCGGAATAGTTCACACGCGAGTTTCCCGGCGCTGCATCCGTCGCCTGGATGGGTCTATCGACCGGATAATCGAAGTAGTGTTGGACGTGAGCGATCGCTACCGCTACGAAGCCAAACTGAAAGCGTCAGAAGAATTTTTAAACCACACCATAAATGCTACGCCAGACCCAATTTTCGTCAAAGATGAGCAACACCGCTGGATGATATTAAATGATGCTTTTTGTCAGTTGGTCGGCCAATCCCGGCAAGAACTGATCGGCAAATCAGATTATGACTTTTTTCCCCAATCAGAAGCTGCTGTTTTTTGGACAAAAGATGAAGAAGTATTGACAACTGGTATCTGCTTGGAAACCGAAGAAAAATTTACAGACTCGGCAGGGAAAGAACACATAATTTCTACAAAAAAAAGCGTCTTCCAAATAGCAGATGGTAGTAAAGTAATAGTCGGTACAATTAGAGATTTTACCGCATATAGGCAGCAACAAAAAGCCCTGGAACAAAGCGAAGCTCGCTTTCAAAAATTGGTAGCTAATCTGCCGGGAATAATTTATCAATTACGAATGTCAGCCACTGGAAAAATGTCTTTCCCCTACATCTCTTCAGGCAGCCGGCAACTCTACGAATTAGAGGCAGAAGCAATAGAGCAAAATGCGGAACTGATTTCCAGCGGAATTCACCCAGACGATCTCTTAGATTTAAAAGCATCGATCGCAATTTCAGCCACTACGCTGGAACCTTGGCAGCAGCAGTGGCGGCAGACTTTACCATCTGGAAAAGTTAAGT
Organism: Microcoleus sp. w1-18aA5; assembly: GCF_036701705.1. Classification (NCBI taxonomy): domain Bacteria; kingdom Bacillati; phylum Cyanobacteriota; class Cyanophyceae; order Oscillatoriales; family Microcoleaceae; genus Microcoleus; species Microcoleus sp. w1-18aA5. The sequence continues at coordinate 66,646 of NZ_JAUPTE010000003.1, forward strand.
GGCTGCAAGGAGCTGCGAGACCAGAAAGGCTCACTAATGAGAGCAAATCTGGCAGCGCAGGCGATATTCTCTGGGACGGTTTAGTGATGGATATCACTGAATTAAAGCAGGCACAAACAGAGCGCGATCGTTTTTTTACCATATCCTTAGACTTGCTTTGTATTGTAGGTTTTGACGGTCATTTTAAACGTTTAAACCCAGCTTGGTCAACAGCTTTAGGCTACAGTATTAGTGAATTGTTTGCCAAGCCAATGATCGAATTTGTTCATCCAGACGATCGAAAAGCTACCGCAGCGGAAGGAGCCAAACTAATTGCGGGTTCGTCCAGTATCTCCTTTGAAAACCGCTACATCTGCAAAGACGGTTCTTACAAATACTTCCTGTGGACGGCATCGCCATTTAGCGAAGAAGGTTTAATCTACTCAGTCGGTCACGACATTACCTCTCGTAAACAAGCAGAGTCCCAACTCCAGCGACAATCAGTAGCAATGGCCGCTGCTTATGACGGCATCGCCATTTTTAATAACAATAAAGAATGTATTTATTCCAACGACGCTTATCTCAAAATGTACGGCTTGGCTAGCCCTAGCGAACTGTATGGGAAGCAATGGAAAATGCTCTACAGTAAAGCAGAAAATTTATTTTTTGAACTACAAATAATGCCGATGCTCCTGCAAAATGGGTACTGCAATATAGAAGCTATCGGTGAGCGCCGTGACGGTACTAAGTTCCCTCAAGAATTGTCGCTGACCATGCTTGTCGGTGGCGAAATAATTTCTATAGTCCGCGATATAACTAATAGAAAACAGGTAGAATCAGCCCTGCGATCGAGCCAGCGTCGCTACCAAATTTTAGCAGAAGCATCGCCAGTTTGCATATTCCATACCGATACCTTGGGAAATTGCCTTTATGTGAATAAACGGTGGAGCGAAATTACGGGATTAAACGCAGGAGTAGCAGCAGAAATAGGCTGGATGAATGCCATACATCCCGATGATGTCGAGCGAGTAAAAAATGAATGGCATCTAGCAATTTTTGAGAAAATTCCTTTTAAATCAGAATACCGCTTTCAGCGTCCAGACGGTCGGGTAATCTGGGTGATCGGTCAGGCAATTGCAGAAATCGGAGACAAGCAGGAAATTAAAGGCTATATCGGCACTATTACTGATATTAGCGATCGCAAACAAGCAGAATTAGATTTGCTGCGAGTTACTCAAGCGGTGGAAAGCACCAGCGATGCGATCGGCATTGCTGACTTGACAGGGCGATCGCTCTACCACAATCAAGCTTTTGTTCAACAGTACGGCTACACCGCAGAAGAACTAAACACAGCAGGCGGATTAACAGCAATTTACCCCCAAAGTAATGTGCTGCTAGAAATGTTTAAAACGATCCGTAAAGGCAAATCTTGGCAAGGCGAACTCAAAATCAACACTAAAAACAACAAACTGGTAACAACTTTATTTCGCGCCGACGCCATTAAAGATGAAACTGGTCATTTAATCGGGTTAGTGGGAGTAATTACCGACATCACCGAACGCAAACAAGCGGAGATCGCCTTGCAGCAGCAATTAAGGCGAGAACGGCTGGTAGTTGCCATGCTCGATCGCATTCGCTCCTCCCTAAACTTAGAAGAAGTCCTGACAACTGCTGTCGAACAAGTGCGGCAATTTTTGCAAACAGACCGCACAGTTATTTACCGCTTTAATCCCGACTGGAGCGGTATTGTAGTTGTCGAATCTGTAGCCAAAGATATAGTTTCGCTGCAAGATTTTGACTATTTGGATACGTGTTTTAGAGATAAATTTGTTGATATTTACCAGCAAGGAAATATTCGCGCTATAGAAGATATTTACGCGGAAAATATGAGTGAATGTCACATTAAATTCCTAGAAAAATTTGAAGTTAAAGCTAACTTAATAGTGCCAATTTTACAAGCACGAGAAAGCATTTCCCAAGTCCAACCGACGGCAGAAAATCAGCTCTGGGGACTCCTGATCGCTCACGATTGCAGTGGCCCCCGTTCCTGGGATTCCTCAGAAATAGAATCTCTCCGGCAATTGTGCGTGCAATTGGCGATCGCGATCCAGCAATCGACGCTATTTCAACAAGCAAAAACGGAAATTGTCGATCGCAAACTTGCAGAATCTGCCCTCCAACAAGCTGCATTAGCTGCTGAAAGCGCCAACCGCGCCAAAAGCGAATTTCTTGCGAATATGAGCCACGAACTACGCACGCCTTTAAACGGCGTTTTAGGTTACACTCAAATCCTCAAAACCGACAAAGACTTAAGCTCTGATCACCAAGAAAGTCTGAGCAATATTCAACAGTGTGGTCAACACCTGCTGATGTTAATCGACGATGTTTTAGATCTTTCCAAAATTGAAGCTAGAAAAATGGAACTCTACCCGGAAGAGTTAAATTTTCTAAATTTTACGAAAAACCTTGCTGATCTCTTTCAGATGCGGGCGTCTCAAAAAGAAATTTTATTCCATTACGAACAAGTCTCTCCCCTGCCTAGCGGCGTTCGTGTCGATCCAAAAAGATTGCGCCAAATTCTCATAAATTTACTCAGCAATGCCGTTAAATTTACTAACACCGGCGGTGTGACTTTCAAAGTCGGCTATGTCGGCACAGGGGCCTGGAGTCGAGGGCAAGAAGAAAATTATGAGTTCTCGACTTTGAGTTCGGAACTGAAAGAAAACTATATGCGCTTCGCCCACAATCCGATCGCAGCCAAACACGCTTTAAAAATCCGCTTTCAAGTCGAGGATACCGGCACGGGAATAGACCAAAGCAAGTTAGAAGAAATATTTTTGCCTTTCCACCAAGTAGGATGCAATACGTTTGTTGAAGGTACAGGTCTCGGACTCTCGATTAGCCAGAAATTAGCGAAACTAATGGGTGCCGAAATTCGCGTCCACAGCACTTTGGGAAAAGGCAGCACTTTTTGGGTAGATTTAGAATTGCCAGCAGCTAAACGGTACTTAGAGGTGTCTCCTTTGCAGGAAAAACGCTGGCTTGTCGGTTTTGTTGGCAACAAGCAGAAAGTGCTAATCGTGGATGACAATCAACTGGATCGCGATTTGTTGTGCAGGCTGCTGCTGCGTTTGGGGTTTGAGGTTGCAGAGGCCCAAAACGGTCAAGAATGCCTCTGCAAAACAGTTGAATTTCAACCAGATATCATTTTAATGGACTTGCGGATGCCTGTAATGGATGGCTTAGAAACGGCAAGAAGACTGCGGCAGTTGCAGGAAGTAAAAGATGTTGTGTTAATCGCTATGTCAGCTAGCGTTTTCGAGGCTACGCAGCAAGATAGCATCCTCGCAGGGTACGATGCTTTTCTTCCCAAACCGATCGAAGCAAATCACTTTTTGGAACAGTTGCGCGTGCGTTTGGGACTAGAATGGATTTATGGGGAATCTTCGGAAAACAAAAAGCGCAAACATCCCAGTTTGTCACCAGCCTCTGATTTTCCTGCTTATTCTTCTCTGTTACCTGCAGCTTCTGAGTCGGTAGTAAAACTTTTGAAACTCGCAGCTATGGGCGACATTGAAGAAATTTTTGATGAGAGTGCTAAGCTGGAGAGTTTAGAACCTAATTTAATGCCGTTTGTCTCGAAGCTGCGCCAACTTGCTAAGGGATTTCAGCTCAAACAAATTCGGAATACTTTAAAGCAATATATCGATGGTCAGTAGTCAGTAGTCAGTGGTCAGTAGTCAGTAGTGATATCATGTGCGATCGCTCGATAGGACATGATATCACTCTAATAGCCAACCAAATAATTCTCCTACTGTCAGTTGCAATTCCCTGGCAAAAGATGGCATGGGCAATAACTGTTCCGGTTCGTCAAATACCTCCGTTGATTGAGTCGGCCGATATACAAAAACCGATCGCTCCTCTGGATCGATTAACCAACCCATTTGAGTTCCGTGCTTGAGACAATGTAAAATATTTTTAGTAACTTTAGTTTGGCTTTGGTCGGGGGAGAGGATTTCAATTGTCCAATCCGGGGCGATCGCAAACACATTTGCCACACCACCATTTTCTTTACGGGGAATGCGCTCCCAAGTGAATACAGTCACGTTGGGAACGATCGCTCGACCGCCAAAAATGCACCGTAGTTCTGGAAATGCTCGCGCCACCTTTTGAGGTTTAAGAGCAGTATTAGCAGCGCTTGTCAACTCGCCTTGAATGACACTATGTTCTCCTTGAGGCATCGGTTTTTGAATGATTTCACCGTCAATGTACTCGCTGGCTGGTTTGGTTTCTGGCAACTTCAGAAACTCTTGGAGTGTCAAAGATTTTGGCAGGGTTTGTACCATCCAATTTTACCTATAAAATAGAGTTTCATCTGCTATTTTACCCAAAAGTCCCGGACTCGTGCGATCGGCGATCCACTTACTTCAACATCCGGCTATAGCACCTTGCATCCTGCGGCTAATCTTGCTTCTATATATTCAGAGACAGTTTTTGAGAGAGTTGGGATTGAAATTACTTTGCCTCAGTAACGGCCACGGAGAAGACGCGATCGCCCTTCGCATCTTGCAGGAACTGCAACAGCACCCGCATCCGCCAGAATTAGCCGTGTTTCCGCTAGTGGGTGAAGGGCAAGCTTTCGCTCAACTAGAAAACGCCCGCATCATCGGCCCGGTGCAGCGGATGCCTTCGGGCGGCTTTATTTACATGGACGGGAGGGAATTTTTGCGCGATGTCAAAGGCGGCCTGCTGCAGTTGACAATCGCTCAGTTTAAAGCCATCCGCGCTTGGGTGCGAAGCCAACAACAGTCTGGGAATCAAGACGGCGTTATTTTAGCCTGCGGGGATATTGTACCGCTGCTGTTTGCTTGGCTCAGCGGCGCGCCCTATGCCTTTGTCGGTACTGCCAAGTCCGAGTATTATTTGCGGGACGAGGACGGGCCTCTGGCTCGCAAATCCAGGGTCTTTGGTGGGTGGAATTGGTCGCGATCGGTTTATTTGCCTTGGGAGCGCTGGTTGATGGCTCGATCGCGCTGTAGAGCCGTTTTTGCCAGGGACGCGCTGACCGCCGAGACTTTACAAAAGCTGGGAATTCCCGCTTACAATCTCGGAAACCCGATGATGGACGGACTCGAACCGGAAAACCCCGCCGGTTTTTACGGCCCTGACGCAGAGTTTCGGGAAATCGAGCGATCGCTCATCATCACCTTACTCCCCGGTTCTCGAGCGCCGGAAGCCTATGCTAATTGGCTGCTAATAGTAGAGGCTGTAGCCGGAATTTTATCGCTGTTTGCCGATCGCAAATTGTTATTTTTCGGAGCCATTTCTCCCCAGTTAAACTTAGAAGCTTTGCGACCTAGTTTAGAATTTTTCGGCTGGCGACAAGACGGCGAAATTAGAACGCAGCGGCGAGAAGGAAGTATTTTGCGACCTCCTGTTTCTAGCGCTCAAGAAATGCAGAAAGAATCTCCTAATTTACTATTGCCCATGACATTTGTGCAGAGAAACGCCACGATGATTTTGACTCAGCAAAGTTTTAACGATTGTTTGTACGAAGCCGATTTAGCAATAGCAATGGCAGGTACGGCTACAGAACAATTTGTAGGTTTAGGAAAACCCGCGATCGCCATTCCCGGAAACGGCCCGCAATTTACTTTCGCTTTTGCAGAAGCTCAAAGTCGCCTGTTAGGCCCGTCATTAATTTTAGTCAAACATCCCGCCGAAGTTGCCGGCGCCGTGCAGTCTTTGCTCCGCGACCCCGACAGGTTGCAGCTAATCGCTGAAAATGGCTGGCGCCGCATGGGAGAACCCGGTGCAGCAGCCAGAATTGCCGAATGTTTAATTCAGCGGTTCGGCGGTGAATGCAGCAATTCTCAATTGCCTGCAATCGACTAGGGACAAAACAATGTTTTGTCCCTACCAAATATCTTTAATTCTACTTTTTAAACAAAAATCTCGTTGGCTAACTACTAACTTCCGTTGTCTGTAGTGAGGAATGCAAGTCCTCTGATTTTTATGAGGACTTGCATTCCGATGCTGCAAACCAATTTTATTGTGCTTGTTCGAGTAGGTGTGCAGGGCCGTGCACCTTACTAATAAGCTGTTGCGGCCTTGAAATTGTATGTCAAAAAAAATCAAAGTCTTGTGGGGTGGGCGTCCCGCCCGCCCTGAATATACAATTTAAATGCGCGACAGCTTACACCACTTGCAGAAAAATTTAATTCGCCGTTTTTTCCGAAGATGGAACCCAGAAATTAGCTTGAGGAATTTTAAAATCAGACTTAACCAACACTCCCGGTTCTCGCTGCACAGGCAGCACATCTAAAGTATCCGTTTGCGCGCAATATTTTAAATCTTCAATAACACCTAAACCGAGGAGGCGCTGACCGTGGCTGGCCCTTTCCAACAATTCGTGCAACCTATCTTGCCAGTGCAAATAAAGAGCAATAGCCCCAAATACTTCATCGTTACCAGCAAAATCGCTCGCAGGAATACCGCTTTCTGCCAGGAGACTTTGGGCGATCGCACCAGCACAAACCGTATCTTCCAACGAATAACTCCCTTCCCAACCAGAACCCACAATCCAAATAGTTTCCGGCTGTTTATTTAACAAAAACTGCACCACAGATTTGCGGTTAATCAAAGCCGCCGTTAACACAGTTGCAGCAGCTTGCACTCGTTCCAGAGCCCGAGTACCGTTAGTTGTGCTGATAAAAATTCGCTTCCCAGTCACCTTTTCTGGCGTGCAGTCGAGGGGGGAATTCCCCATGTCAAATCCGTCAACTTTGCCGCCACCGCGCTCTCCGGCGCGAATCCGCTTATCTGCAGGCCATTTTTCGCTCTCGGCCATTAGCTTATCTAAGTCGCTGAAAACTTGGACAGCTTCCGCCCCATTATTCAGGGCCGTTGCCATTGTCGTAGTCGCCCGCAGCACATCAACTGCGATCGCGCAAGCCGGCATTTTGTCGCCTGGCGTAAGTTCCGGGGTATGGTAAATAAAAAGCTTCACTTTTGGGCAACCTGCGATAAATCCTCATCAGTCATAATAATGGAAAATGGATGATAGAAAATAGAGTCGAGTCCTCAAAAGCAGAAAATATGTCAAAACAGTTAAATTCAAACCCCGCCCACGCCGCCATTACCGCACCAATTGGACTCCTGGCAGGTTTCACTTATCCTTTGCGAGCTTTCACGCTAATTTTGCAAACTCCCAAGCTGTGGACTTATGTATTAGTTCCCGTGGTGCTAAATTTTATAATTGGTATTGGTCTTTATTTAAGCTTGCTATTTCCCAGTTTGGCTAGGATAGACGTTTTGGTTGCCGATTTGTCCGTCCGATTTAATGCTTTAATTGCGAGTTTTCCAGCTTGGCTGAGCTTTCTTGGCGTGTTAACAGTCGCTTTCGGCTGGCTGCTGCGCGTACTCCTAGTGTCAGGACTTTTGCTGATAATTGGATTTTTGTTAGTGCAGTTTGGCGTGATTTTAGGTTCGCCCTGGTACGGCAAACTTTCCGAACAATTGGAACTGCTGCGGAACGGTCAATTGCCCGCAGAAGCACCAATGAATTTGGCGAGTAGTTTTGAGGATATTCAAAGGGCGATCGCCTTTGAACTGCGAAAACTACAAATTTTGTTGAGCGTCGGTATACCGCTGCTGCTGCTAAATTTCATTCCAGGAGTCGGCTCTATTCTTAGCAGTTTGGGTGGCGTAGCTTTGGGCGCGACTATTGTCTGTTTGGACTTTTTAGATGCACCTTTGGAGAGGCGGAGGCGACCTTTTCAGGAGAAGTTGGAGATCATTTGGGCGAGTTTGCCGGCCAGCGGGAGTTTTGGTTTGGTTTGTTTGGGTTTGGTAAGCATTCCGCTGTTGAATCTGTTGGCGATTCCGCTGTGTGTGACGGCGGGAACGTTATTTTTTTGCGATCGCATTTGGCCGGCGCGCTTTGCCCCAGAAGAAAGAAAGAGCGATCGAGAAACTAACATTACAACTTAAAAACTAGGGAGATGCTTCTTCCTTCGGCTGACTCTGGGAGTTAAGACCCAAAAACGGGCTTAACAACAGCCAGCTAATGAAGAAAAATGATGCTGTAAATAGCTGGACAATATCGATCGCCGACAAATATCCGTCAGATAATAGTGCAATAGTTCTATCTGTCAGCCCGAATATCCAAGAGAGAATCCCAAACAGCCAAATGCCTTTTTGGAGCATGGGCAAAAATGCTGAAACTTCGGAGTTTTGCTGCTTGTTCATTGATTTAGCCCTTGTTTGCGAAAAGTCTAATTAACCGGGGCACCCCAAGGGCTTAAGGATTTTTGGTGTCTCCTCGGATTCCCTTTGTTATCTATATGTTAAGAAATATTTCCCGATATGACAACGCGCCCTGAGAGGGATTCCCGCATCTATCTCAAGAGGTAGTTGGAGCGCTGACAAAGAGTTATATTTGCTACACTTTGGCAGCGACGCTAGAGATTTTGCCGATTTTTTGAGAGATAAATTGCTGACCACGGATAGCAGCGGGATCTCTTGGCACAAAAAAAAGCTTGTAATTTATATTGAATTATACCATACTACAAAATGAACAAGTCTGGTTAAAGAACGATCGTGAGTTTTGTACTGAGGAGGGAGAGTTATCAAAGCCCTAAAAGCCACAGCACAAACAATTTGATGATCAGTATCAACCCGGCTTGATATGAGTTCAGCGTCAATAAAATCGAACAATGGCACGCTTAAATCAGATTATTGCGATCGAAAAAGGCATCAAAAGCCGATCCGTCCAAGAACTCGCAGAAGCTCAAAAAGCACTCCAGAAGCCCGCTGTGCTTTCTGGAATCTCCCGTACTTACCGCCCCAAAGACGAAGAAGGCGAACAACTGCCGCCAGAGTCCAAAAAAGTTGAAGTCAAAGCCGAAGAGATTATCCGCAAAACGACTGAATTTTTGACCAAACTCTTCGACGTAACCGCAACCAAAGATTGGACAAATTGTAGCGCCAGCGCTGACATAACTGTAGACGATCAGAACTGCTGGGTTTTATGGTAATTTATCAATCAAAGTGATACGACTTCCCCAAAAAAGAATGCAAAACCAAGCTCTAAACCGATACAGCGTCAGTCATTTCCAATCTAAAATCTAAAATCTAAAATCTAAAATGGTATGATTTACTGCATCAATCCTCAATGCGAACAACGCGAAAATCCTGCTGCTGCTCAAAATTGTCAGGCTTGTGGCACGGATTTGTTAATTGCCGATCGCTATCGTATCCTTAAACCAGTGCGATCGCCCAATCCCGCACGCCCCACAGACATCTTTGAAGTCGAAGACTTGGGAACCGGGGAAAACGAATGGGGCACTGTCAAAATTTTAAAAGTCTTGAAACACGCCCACAATCCCGATTTAGTTCGCTTGTTCAAGCAAGAAGCGCGAGTTTTGATTTGGCTGGCCGGAAAGGGTTCAGTTCCCCATGTCGAACCTGACGGTTATTTCCAAATTAAACTCCCCCATAACTTCCAGAAATTGTCTTGTTTGGTGATGGAAAAAATTAGCGGAGAAAACTTGGCAGAATTCTTAACTAAAAAACAGTACGTTTCTCAAAAGCTGGCTCTTGATTGGCTGCAACAAATGCTTCGTATTTTGCAGGAAATCCACAAACATCATGTAGTGCATCGGGATATTAAGCCATCCAACCTGATGGTTGAAGCCAATGGAAAATTGAGATTAATTGACTTCGGCGCCACCACAGAAGCAGAGATAGAGACCGCACCCATAGGTTCTGCTGGATACGCTGCACCGGAACAAATTCTAGGTAAAGCAGGCGTGCGATCGGATTTTTTTGCTTTAGGGCGTACTTTTGTACACTTATTAACAGGCATAGAGCCGATCGACTTTCCCGTTAATGAAAAAACTGGTAAAATTAATTGGAGGAACCAGGCTGTAGATATTGACCCGTTACTTCTAGAGTCGATCGACGAATTGATCGAACCGCTACCGGAAAACCGACCGGAAAATACCCAAGTTATTTTAGAAAAATTAGAAAAATTAAAAATTCACGACGCAGACCCCCTGAAAAAGGGGGACGCAACATCGCTTCAATAAATCTCTTCCAACCTGCGAAAATCCCGCTCAACTTCCGCCCACAAAGCCCGATTGTGAGGGTCAGTTTTCACAGCCTTTTTCAAATAAATTCTCGCCTTATCAACCTGCTTTTCTCCGATCAAATGCCGTCCCCAGCGCTGATAGGCGATCGCCTGCCACTGACGCACCTCCAAATCTTCGGGAACCCGCTGGGCCAAACCCTCAATCAAGGCGATCGCCCGCGGGAACCTCTGATATTTCAGCAACTGCTGCAACTCAACATAAGCATCTTGCTTTAACTTTTGTTCTACCGCCGACAGATCCGCATTAGATTGAACCGCGGCCTCTTTTCGAGTCACTTTAACTGCTTGCGGTTGAGCTTTCACCCCCAGATCCGGCGGTGTCGAAGTAGGCGGCACAGTTGAATTGGCAACTTTCGACTCCGCAACATGGTGGGGGGCAACATTCACCAGGAACTTATAAGCCTCAGTAATAGCAATAAACTTATTTTTAGCCTGTTCGTTTCCCGGATTCACATCGGGGTGATACTGTCTCGCTAACTGCCGATAAGAGGTCTTAACTTGCGATAAACTCGCACCTGACCTCAGTCCTAACTGTCGGTAATAATCTGCAATATCCATTTAGCATGAATGAGCGTTGATAATTCCATTAAATATGGCAGAATCCTTAAATGTAAAGATTCTGCCAAAATTTAGTGCGAACTAGGTTGTAGTGGGAGGGTTGCCCACACTACGGTCGCGCAAAAATAACTTACGGACGATCTTCGATTACTCTGTCAATCAAGCCGTATTCCTTGGCTTCCTCAGCGGACATGAAATAGTCGCGATCCATGTCCTTCTCGATTTTCTCGATCGGCTTGCCAGTATTCTTAGCATAGATATTATTGAGCTCGTGGCGCAGCCGCAGAATCTCTTTCGCCTCAATCTGAATATCCGTTGCTTGTCCCCGCGTGCCCCCAGAAGGCTGGTGAATCATGATTCGCGAGTGAGGCAAAGCTAAGCGTTTCCCCTTCGCACCGGCAGCTAACAGGAAAGAACCCATCGAAGCAGCCAAGCCCACACAAATCGTCACCACGTCTGATTTAATGTGCTGCATGGTATCAAAAATAGCCATGCCTGCCGACACCATTCCCCCTGGGGAATTGATGTACAAAATAATATCCTTACCAGAATCTTCCGAATCAAGATAGAGCATCACAGCGATGATTTGATTGGCAATTTCATCGTCAATGTCTCTGCCCAAGAAAATAATTCGTTCCCGGTAGAGGCGATCGTAGATATTAATCCACTGAGTATCATAACCACCCGGCATTTTGTAGGGAACTTTTGGCACACCTATAGGCATAATTCGGAACTCCGTTTAGTTGGTAATTGGTGATCGGGCAATTGGGCATCGGGCAATTGGGCAATTGGGCATTGGGCATTGGGCAATTGGGCAATTGGGCATTGGGCATCGGGCATTGTTAGTCATAAAAAGACTATTTAGTAACTAATCAGGGTAGGAACTACTAGGCATTAACCCTTAATTCTTAGTCATTCCCGATTCCCGATTCCCGATTCCCAATTCCCGATTCCCGATTCCCGATTCCCAGTTAGATGACTCCTGCAGGCAGCGGTTTCGGCAATTCTTCCGAACTTTCAAGAACGCGATCGATCAAACCGTATTCTTTCGCTTCATAAGGCGTCATGTACAGCAACCGATCCATATCTTTAGTAATCTTTTCGATCGGTTGGCCAGTACAGCTTGCAAAAATATCAAGCATTGTCGCTTTATTTGCCAGCACTTCCTTAGCCCGAATTTGAATGTCGCTTGCTTGACCCCGCGTGTAAGCCTTGGGTTGATGCAACACAATCGAAGCGTGGGGCAAACTCGCCCGAAAGCCTTTTGTACCGGCCGCTAACAGCATCGCAGACATCCCCATTGCCGAACCGAGGCAAATAGTGTGCACAGGCGGCTTAATGTACCTGATCGTATCGCAGATAGCGAAGGCTTCTGTTTCAAAGCCGACGGGTTCGCCACTGTAACCAGAAGTGCCGGTCGAGTTGATGTAGATTTTGATCGGCTTATCCGGGTCTTCGTACTGCAAGAACAACAGTTCAGCGATAATCAGTTCTGTTACCGCAGGCACCAGAGGCATCCCCAGATAAACGATCCGCTCCTTCAGCAACAGGGATGGCAAATCGGGAGGTGGCGTCCGAGAGTTCCCTTCCCCGTAGTATGGCGATTGCACAGCTTTAATTGGTGTGTTCATATAACCGAAATGTTGCCTGAACTGATGGAGCTATTCTTAAAGAAATAGTAACGCAATCTTTAGGTATCCCGCATGAAAGTTAGTTTGCTCCCGGTTTTAAACGACCCTAACCTTGACGCTGCTGCGCCCTCGACGCAGCGCCAGCTAGCTATTTCAGTGTCTGCGACGGCAAGCTCGATCGACTCCAGCGTACCCTTAAACCTGTGCCTGATTCTCGACCACAGTGGTTCGATGGGCGGACGCCCCTTGGAAACCGTCAAACAAGCCGCCGGACGGTTGCTCGACAGGTTGAAGCCCGGGGATCGCTTTTGCGCGGTGGCTTTCGACCACAAAGCCAAAGTCCTCGTCCCCAATCAAATTGTGGGAGATCCCAGCAGCATTAAACGGCAAATTGAGCAATTGCGCTCGGCCGGTGGCACAGCAATTGATGAGGGCATTAAGTTAGGTATTGAAGAGTTGGGCAAAGGCAAAAAAGAAGCTATATCTCAGGCGTTTCTGCTGACTGACGGCGAAAACGAACACGGCGACGACAGCCGCTGTTTGAAGTTGGCTAAATTGGCTGCCGACTACAACATGACTTTAAATTCTCTGGGATTTGGCGATAACTGGAACCAGGATATTCTGGAAAAAATTGCTGATGCTGGCGGCGGTGCTCTGGCTCACATTCAGCGTCCTGAAGATGCGGTTGACGAGTTTGGTAAACTGTTTAGTCGCGTCCAAGGTGTAGGTTTGACTAATGCTTATTTGCTATTTTCCCTAATGCCAAAAGTGCGGTTAGCCGAACTCAAACCGATCGCCCAAGTTGCCCCGGATACGATCGAATTACCGATACAGCAAGAGGGCGATCGTTTTATGGTGCGCCTGGGAGATTTAATGAAGGATATAGAGCGAGTAGTTTTGGCTAATATTTATATTGGACAGTTGTCCGAAGGTACACAGGCGATCGGGCAATTGCAAATTCGCTACGACGATCCGACTGTCGGGCAAGGTTTGCTTTCCGATCCTGTTGCAGTTTCTGCTAATGTCTTAAAAGTTTATCAGCCAGCACTTAACCCGATGGTGCAGCAGCACATTTTAGCTTTGGCTAAATACCGCCAAACTCAACTCGCAGAAACTAGATTGCAACAGGGCGATCGCGCCGGCGCGGCAACGATGTTGCAAACAGCAGCTAAAACTGCTTTGCAAATGGGCGATAAAAGTGCCGCAACTGTGCTGCAAACCTCTGCTACTCGCTTGCAATCTGGTGAACAATTGAGTGAAGCCGATCGCAAGAAAACTCGGATTGCTTCTAAAACTATTTTGAAGTAATCGCGCGATTTGAAATTCTAAATAATTTTAAATTGGGCGATCGGACAATTTGGTGATGCGAAATCGCCTCTACAAAAACGAAACCCGCCTGGGCGCGGGTTTCAATATTCTGAGTCTCGCCTGCAAAAGGCGAAAGTCAGTGTATGCCGATTGTTTCAAGCTGTGGATCGTGTAGAAGCTCGATCGTTTAGAATGTTTGTATCACCTCTCAACAGTGCTTGTAAGCTGTTGTGCATTTAATTTTTAGGTTGAGGGCGGGCAGGATGCCCACCCCATAAGAGGAAAAATTTATTTTAGTATGCAATTTAAATGCGGATTAGCTTATGAGCCAGACAATATCTGATAAAGTACGCTGGACTACCGCCGATTTAGAACTATTGCCCGATAACGGCGATCGTTACGAAATTATTGATGGAGAGTTATTTGTGACCTGGGCAGCACACTGGAATCATCAAGAAGTTTGTGGTAACATTTGCATAGAGTTAAATAATTGGTCACAAAAAACAGGATTAGGAGAATCAGTAATTAGTCCAGGGGTGATTTTTACAGATGTAGATTGTGTTATTCCTGATGTGGTTGGGATTAGCAACGAACGCTTGGCTATCTTGCTAGACGAAGCGGGACATTTAACCGCCGCACCAGAGTTAATTGTTGAAGTGTTATCCCCCGGTGCAGACAATCAGACACGCGATCGAGACGTGAAACTCAGACTCTATTCGGTGCGACGAGTGCAGGAATACTGGGTTGTGAATTGGCAATTGCAGCAAATAGAAGTTTATCGCAGGGAACAAGCAAGTTTAAGGCTCATTGCTACACTGTTGAGCAATGATGAACTAACTTCCCCTTTGTTGCCCGGTTTTAGTTGTTCGGTCGCTCAAATTTTTGCCTAAATTATGAAATCATCATTTTACAATTTAATTGCTACTCTAGTAATCTTTACTATCTTTGGTAATATATCCCCTGCTGTCTCTGCTAAATCCTCAGCAATATTAATAGCTCAAAAAACGATTGTTCAAAATCCTGCTGAAGATTTATTTAATAGTGCTTTAGCCAAATCAGAGGCAGGAGACATTCCAGGGGCGATCGCCGATTACACAGAAGCCATCCGCCTCAACCCGAACTACGCCAAAGCCTACAACAAACGCGGCATCATCCACGGCCGCAATCTCAAAGATTATCCAGCAGCTAAAGCAGATTTCGATCGCGCAATTGAAATTAACCCCAACTACGGCGACGCCTACTACAACCGCGCCAGAGTCCGCGAGTTCTTAGAAGACAAACCGGGGGCGATCGCCGATTATCAAAAAGCAGCAGAACTCTATCAAAAAGATGGCAATACCAACGATTATCAAGATGCCATCAAACATCTTCAAATGCTGCAAGAATAAATGGCTTTTGAAAACATAGTATAATATGCTTCGATCAGCGTTCATCCGCGTCCATCTGCGGTTAAACACTCCAAATTAACTATTCAAAAAATGCCCGAAAATTCCACCGTTACCGTTACCGTACCCGCCACAACCGCCAACCTAGGCCCCGGCTTCGACTGCATCGGCGCCGCTTTAAGCCTCTACAACCGCTTCCAATTCTCCCGACTCGAACCCTCAGCAACCGAGAAACTAAAAATTACTGTTACAGGCAAAGAAACCACCAAAGTCAAGACAGATGACAGCAATCTCGCTTATCAAGCATTTATAAAGTTATACGGATACCTGAACCAATCGCCGCCGCCCGTAGCCATACATATAGATATGCAAGTGCCGCTGGCTAGAGGTTTAGGAAGTTCCGCCACAGCTATTGTCGGTGGGTTAGTTGGTGCAAATGAATTAGCCGGAAAGCCTTTGAGTCAGGTGGAAGTGATGCAATTGGCGATCGAACTTGAAGGACATCCCGACAACGTTGTCCCCGCTTTACTGGGAGGATGTCGCCTCGCTGCTAGCAATGCACCCCCCCAACCCCCCCTTAGTAAGGGGGGGCTAAGAGAAGAATTCCCCCTTACCGACGCGGGGATCACACAATCACCGCCCCTTAGCAAGGGGGGGCAGGGGGGGGGTTCATGGGAGATTTGCGATATTCCCTGGCATCCGAATATTGTGCCCGTGGTAGCCATCCCCGATTTTGAACTTT
Source organism: Microcoleus sp. w1-18aA5 (assembly GCF_036701705.1). Classification (NCBI taxonomy): domain Bacteria; kingdom Bacillati; phylum Cyanobacteriota; class Cyanophyceae; order Oscillatoriales; family Microcoleaceae; genus Microcoleus; species Microcoleus sp. w1-18aA5. Next base: position 82,402 of record NZ_JAUPTE010000003.1, read on the forward strand.
CTACAGCCGAAGCCCGCAAAGTTTTGCCAGCAGATTACAGTAAGGCTGACGCGATTTTTAATGCTGCACACCTCGGTTTGCTAGTGCGGGCTTTGGAAACTGGCAATGAAAACTGGCTGCGCTGCGCCCTCCAAGACAAAATTCACCAACCTTATCGGCAATCTCTGATTAAGGGATATGAAGCGGTGCAACAAGCTGCCCTGAATGCAGGGGCCTATGAAATGGTAATTAGCGGTGCCGGGCCAACGCTTTTAGCTTTAACGGATATGGCTAACGCCGAGGCGGTTGAAAAAGCGATGGCGGCTGCTTGGATGGAATTTGGGGTAAAGGCTGAGGTAAGGGCGATCGGCATCGATACTCAAGGCGCGCAAGTCTCCCTTTAGTTATTCCACTCCTAGACACACAACATCTACATAACCGTGTTTTGTAGGGGCAATCTCCCGTTGTTGCCCCTCTCCAGAGAATTATTCATATTTCTATTCTCTTCCTCTCTCCTTCAAATCTCTTGAAGATCAACTCAAGTCTCTTTTCGATAACTTCTGCCATGCCCTCTACAAAATTTTATATTAAAAAAAATGCAGTCATTGTAGGGGCGGATTCACCATAATCTCAGGCTAAAACAAACAATCTCAAAAACCCGCCCCCACCAACGGTAAATACTATTAATTAGCTGTGACGCATGGGAATTTCTATGTAAATTTTAGTACCTTTACCGGGTTCCGAAAAACACCTTAACTCTCCTTTGTGTTGCTCTACAATTATCTGATAGCTGAGAGCAAGTCCCGAGTAGATGGGTGGTTCCGTAGGTTGGGCAACCAAAAATGCCTCAGAAAGTTGCGCTGTGATATCTTTGCTAATTGCCATGTCGTTATCCGCAATCTCAATAGAAATTCGCTCAGCATCGACCACCTGAGTGCTAATCAAAATCACAGGCTTAAATTTGATTGATTCCAACTCCTCTAACTCTTGAGCCGACTCTTCCAAAACATCGATCGCGTGATTGATGATATTCAGAAAAGCTTGATTGAGCAGCCCTGCATAACACTCAATCTGTGGCAAATTGCCGAATTGTTTGATCACCTTGATATCTCGCCTTCCCTCGCGAGCCGGCAAGCGGTGCTGCAACAACAACAGAGTATTTTCTAAACCGTCGGAAACATCAAATAACTGCCAGCCTGATCGATCGCTGCGGGAAAAATCCTGTAGCGACAAAATTATTTGGCGTATGCGATCGCTCCCGGTACGCATGGAACTCACAATTTTTAATAAATCGTCGAGTACGAAGTCCACATCCATATCTTGTTGTTTTTGCAGAATTTCTGCTCCGGGATTGACTAGCTCTTTTTGATACAATCGCAGCAGTTCTATTAAATCGGTCGCGTAGCTTTGGACGTGAGTTAGATTGCTGTAAATAAAAGTAATTGGGTTGTTAATTTCGTGGGCTATCCCAGACACCAATTCGCCCAAACTAGACATTTTTTCATTTTGCAGCATTCGATCGCGCGACAGTTGCAATTCTTGCTGGGTTAACTCCAACCGCGCCCTCAACTCGCGCGATCGCTTAGACGCGCGCACCCGCGCCAATAATTCCTGCTTAACTATCGGTTTAAACAGAAAATCATCAAAGGGCGCATCCAATTCTTGAATTTCATCAAATTGCTCCGGTGTTGTCAGCAGAATAAAATAGGCTGTCGCCAATTCTCGTGAAGCGAAGCTATCCCGTAGGGAATCGGCTTTCACCAGCCGGCACACCTCCAAAAAGTTGATTTGAGGCGAAGCCCCGTCGCAAATTATCGCATCGGGGGACAATTCCCTTGCCAAGTCTAAACCCTCCTTGTCGTCGGGAACGACTCTCACCTGATGTCCCTCTTGGCTGAGTAACTCTTGCACAACTTGAAAAGTCACAGTATCCGCGATGATCGCCAGAATCTTTGCCATACTTCTACCACCTCCACAAATTACTTTTTAGGATACAACCGCCAGAATTGTGCTGACAGATTTAAAATTCCAAAATAGTTCAATTCCCTCAAAAAACAGTCCATCCCCGCTGCCTCAAAACAAAAAATAGCTCATACCATTTGAGATTTTATATTTTAGAGTAAAAAATTGGGAATGACTTACTGTATAATAGTTGGGAGCTTGCCTAAAGTTGCAAATTTTTTGGGGACTGCTATCACGAGAAGGTATAATTTTAGACGGGTAATGCAAAAATGCAAATTTTCTCCTTCGTAATTAATGTTACATCAGAGCTTGCGGTCGAAAGACTGCTGAGGGCGATCGCAAATACTTTCTCAAATTGCGCCAGGAAACAATAAAAAACTTTAAAATCAATTAATAGTATCGTCAAATTCACCTTCTCGGTCAGCGCCTGAGAATGCCAATTACCAACACCACCTCAACTTTGATTCAAGCCGAAACACTAGAACTATTAGAATGGCCGCGCCTGTGTCAGCACTTGGCTACCTTCGCGGCCACCAAACTCGGCGTCGCCGCCGCCCTCGACCTCGAAATCCCGGCAACTCAAGCTCAAACAGCAGAACTCCTAGCCCAAACTCAGGAAGCTTATCAGTTAGAGAGCCGCGCTGGCGGTGCTTTGAGTTTTGAAGGAATCCAAGACATCGGCACTTCCCTGCAGCGAGCCGAACTCCAAGGTTTGCTCAGCGGCGAAGAATTGCTGGCAATTGCTACTACCCTCGCCGGAGCAAGGCAATTGCGCCGGATAATTGACTCTCAGGCAGATGTGCCGACGCTCAAAGAACTGGCAGCCCAATTGCGGACTTATCCCGAACTAGAGCAAGAAATCCATCGCTGTATAGACGATCGCGCTCAAGTAGCAGACAGAGCCACTCCTAAATTAGCAGGAATTAGAGTTCAAATGCGACAGTTGCGCGATCGCATTTATCAAATATTGCAGGGGATTTTGCAGCGCCAATCCAACGCCGTACAAGAACAGCTAATTACCCAAAGAAGCGGACGCTTTGTCATTCCCGTCAAAGCTCCCCAAAAAGATGCCATACCGGGCATCGTTCATGACTCCTCTGCCAGCGGCGCGACACTGTACGTAGAACCCCACAGCACAGTCAATCTTAACAACCAAATGCGGCAATTTCTCCGGCAAGAACAAGCCGAAGAAGAAGCAGTCCGCCGCGCCCTCACCGAGCAAGTCGCAGCAGTCAAACCAGATTTAGACAGATTGGTGGTTGTAGTTACAACTTTAGATTTAGCGGCCGCTAAAGCGCGTTATAGTTACTGGTTGCAAGCAAATCCGCCGAAATTTATCGAATTGGGAGAGCCAGAATTAGCACCAAAAAATCCCGAAAGAGAAGATGAGGAAAAAGAGGAAAAAGAAGATGAGGAAAACTCAGAAAACAGTCAATTATTAATTCGCAACCTGCGATCGCAAATTACCCTGCGCCAGTTGCGCCATCCTTTATTAGTTTGGCAGCAACAGCACGAGCAAGGCTTTCCAGTCGTGCCGGTCGATTTAACGATCGGGCCGCACATCCGCGTCGTCGCCATCACCGGCCCCAATACTGGCGGCAAAACTGTCACCCTCAAAACCTTGGGATTGGCAGCTTTAATGGCGAAAGCAGGAATGTTTGTTGCCGCCCGCGAACCCGTAGAATTGCCTTGGTTCGACAATATTTTGGCCGATATTGGTGACGAACAATCTTTGCAGCAAAGTTTGTCAACTTTCTCCGGTCATATCCGCCGCATCAGCCGCATTTTAGAAGTTTTAGGCAATAAATCGCAGGCTGAAGTGGAAGAAAATTCAAACATTCCAATTACTAATTCCCAACAGCAAGACCAAGAAGTCACAGATACACAGAACACTGTTTCTGCTCTCCCAATTCTCAAACCTAAATTACAAATTCCCCTACCCCAAATCCCAATTACCAATTCCCAATTACCAATTCCCAAATCTTTAGTTTTGTTAGACGAAGTAGGAGCAGGGACAGATCCCTCAGAAGGCAGTGCATTGGCGATCGCCCTGTTGCAATACCTCGCCCAACATTCCCTATTAACAGTTGCAACTACCCACTTTGGCGAACTCAAAGCCCTCAAATATCAAGACTCCCGCTTTGAAAATGCCTCAGTAGAATTTGACGACAATTCCATGCAGCCAACCTATCGCTTGCTGTGGGGAATTCCCGGACGTTCCAACGCCCTCACCATTGCCAAAAGACTCGGTTTGTTAGCATCCATAGTCGAAGAAGCTCAAACCTATGTCGGGGGAGCGTCTCAAGATGTCAATCAAGTGATTGCTGGACTCGAAGCACAGCGCCGGAAACAGGAAACCAAGGCCAGAGAAGCAACTCAACTGCTACACCAAACCGAAAAACTGCACAGAGAAGTTTCTCAAAAAGCAGCCGCTTTGCAAGAGCGGGAGCGAGAACTAAAAATAGCTCAGGAAGTGGCAGTAAATGAGGCGATCGGGTCGGCAAAATCAGAAATTGCTCAAATCATTCGTCGCTTGCAGTCGGGCAACCAGACGGCTCAAAATGCCCAACAAGCGACAGAAACGTTAAATCAAATTTCCCAAAAACACCTGCCCTCTCGCCAACAACCGGCTAAACCCAAACCGAGTTTTATGCCGAAAGTGGGCGATCGCATCCGCATTCCCAGCTTGGGCCAAACCGCCGAAGTCCTCAGCGGCCCCGACGCTAACGAAGAGTTGAGCGTTCGGTTTGGGATTATGAAAATGACTGTCAAACTAGGAGAAATTGAATCCCTCGACGGTCAAAAACCGGAAACTAAAGCTCAATTAGCCAAGGCGGCCGCCCAAGCACAAGCACTCGCTACGGCTAAAGCTAAGCAAGCAGCGGCGGAACCTGCAAAACCCAATCCCGAAATTGCCATTCGCACTGCTAATAATTCGATCGACCTACGGGGTGCGAGAGTCTCAGACGCAGAAATCGAAATAGACAGAGCTCTTTCCAAGGCCGTGGAATACGGAGTCCTGTGGATAATTCACGGCAAAGGTACGGGACAGTTGCGGCGAGGCGTTCACGAGTTCCTCGCGACTCATCCGCAGGTTTCCCGCTTTGAGTTGGCTAGTCAAAAAGAAGGAGGTGCAGGTGTGACGGTGGTTTATTTGAAATAATCAAAATTTACGCATTTCCGGTTGACTCGTAATTATAGCAATCCTCGCATCATTGGTGAATTTCTTACTCCCTCCCCTTGGTAAGGGGAGGGTTGGGGTGGGGTAAAAAAATTACGAGTCATTTAGGATTGCTATATATATAGTTGTATGCCGCAAAACAAGTCGCAAGGAACATATCATACTGATGCAACCGGAATGGATACTATACTGCAAATGTGGAATAATTAAGAGTTGCTTTCCCACTTTAGTAACTGCCTGACTAATGAAAAAAACTCCCTCAAATGAAGTTTTGGTTGGCGACTGTCGTGAAGTGATGAAGACATTGCCAGAAAATTATATTTCTGCCTGTATCACTGACCCACCTTATAATTATGAATTTATTGGTCATAAATGGGATGACTCAGAAATTCAAAGGCGTATTGAAAGAGTCAATGGCAAGGGAAATAAAACCCTGGTTAAAAACATTCCCTATGGCAGTGGTTTAGCAGGTGGAGTCAGAAACCAAAAATGGTATCAAAGGAATCGCAACAACACTCTGGATTATGAAAAGTGGTGCTTTGAGTGGGGTGAGCAGCTTTTTCGGATCTGCAAACCGGGTGCGACAGTTTTAGTTTTCAACAGCACACGAACGGTTGCTCACGTACAAGTAGCACTTGAAAGTGCTGGTTTCTATGCGAGAGATATTCTTGTTTATAAAAGATCGAGTGGTATTCCTAAAGGTGTCAATATCAAACAACAGTTAGAGAAAAAAGGATATGAAAATTCTGAACAATGGGATGGTTGGCACAGTTGTCTGAGGAACGAATGGGAAGCAATCTGCGTACTTCAAAAACCACTGGTCAATAATTACTTGGAAACTCTACAGGAGTATGGTACTGGTCTATTTTATACTAAAGATCAGTTCGGTGGTTTTCAGTCAAATATTTTAGAAGGTATACAGCGTGAGAAAACCGAGGAGTTTAACGTCCATTGCACCGTTAAACCAATCGCTCTCATGAGAAAGCTGGTCGAAATATTTGTACCGCGTTTGGAAAATTCTATTCTAATCGATCCTTTCGCAGGATCGGGAACCACCTTGCTGGCGGCGCAAGAATTTGGCATTAGGTATGTTGGCATTGAAATAGTACCTGACTACATAGAGATTATCAACAAGCGCCTTAATAGTTTCAGCGGTATACAGGGAATTCTCCCACTTTTTCAATAAGAAATGACTTTAAATCAAACCCGCTTATTGTTTTTATGAACTCAAACGAATCGTCGCCTGTGTAAACTTTCCAAGTCCCTACTTGGCACGCTGTAATAGCTGCGGGTAAATTATCTTTTCTAAGAATCAAAAATACGGGTTCGTAATTATAAGTACGAAGCAGTTGGCCATAAGATTTGAACTTTTTCAGCGTTCCAGAGTCTCCTGAGCCAATACGATATTTTGTATCTATTGCGTACCCATCAACAATCAGATCGCACGGCTCATCGCTTCCAACTTTAAATGCTGGCTGAAAGCTACTGCAATATGTTTTACACGTTTCAGTAACTAACAATTGCCAACACATACCTAACTCACGTCCCCAATATTGCCTATTTTCTTTTTTTATTATTGGAGAAATACCAAACACATCCATTAAGATATCGTGTTCTTCATTCTCTTCTGCATAAATTTTTTCGGTAAATGACTTTTGGTATCTTGCTAAAATTTGCTCTAGTCTTCTTTCAGTCATCATCAATTACCAGATCGGCTAGACTAACGGATAATGCCTTGGCTATTTTGCTGGCATTAAGCAGCGTTATATTCCTTTCACCTCGTTCAACTGAACCAATATAGGTGCGATGTAATTCCGATAGTTCTGCAAGCTGATCTTGGGAAAGATTTCTGAGCTTTCTGAAATGTCTAACTTTTTTACCAAATTGCTCCGTAATATCCATAGATGGCGCCAGATGAAGCAATGATAACTATAATCTGACAGACTATAAGTAGCGACAGACTATAAGTAGCATTCGAGAGCGCTAGGATCTTTGCATTGATATAAGTCCCGATAGTTTCAAAGCACTGATTTGATTTCGGTCACTCTGCGGGGTAGGATGGTTAGAAGTAAAAATCTCTAGGTTTTGCGGATTGTGATCGATCGAACTTGAAACCGCAACTTTTAACCCGCAACTCCGTCCAGCAGTTAGGATTGCCGGAATCAAAGCAACGAGCTATGGAGACAAATTAACAGATGTGCTGTTGCCCACAGGCCACAAAGCTTTAATCACTGCATACTGTTTGATATCCTGCCTCAACCAGTCTTAATTTCCCGTGCTGAAGCCATGCGCTCGACCGTAAAGTCCTCCGCTCCCACAAACGAAACGGGCCAATCTCCCAACTGGGCAGAATTGACCCAAAAAGCACCAGAACCTACCCAGTTGGACAACATTAAAGCCCAACTGGATTTAGTGCTGTTAGCACTAGAAGCACTGGCAGAAATTGGCTCAGAGGCGATGCTCAAGGTAGCAGCCGAACTGAATTTAGAGCCAATGGTAGCCGATCGGGTAGCTTTGTGGCGGCTGCGACAGTCTAACCCGCTGCGGAAAGGCCAGGGAGGGCGCAAAAAACTAGATGTGGAGGAAGCTCGATCGCTCGTTTTGATAAGCTGTCATTTGGCAAAACAGCACCAAGCTTTAATCCGCCGCGCTGTTGCTTTGCTCGAACAAATGGCAGAGCAAAACCGCGAACCTCACACCATCGCTTTGCTGGGAGATTATATTGACAGGTTCAGCAACACTTATGGCTCGCGCATGGAAGATGCAGAAAATTTGTCGGCCCGAGAGTTGACTGATTTGGCCCTCAAACTCCTGATCGATTTGCTATTTTACAGCAGTCCCGGCGGCCACCGCCGCCTCTGGCTGGCTCTTCTAGACCGCGCTAAAAATTAAACAACAGCCAACAGTCAACAGTCAACAGCCAACAGTCAACACTCAACCGTCAACAGACTTCCTGCTATGGTTCTCAAACGGTTCACGCCCCCCACTTGCACGCTGGAAATTACAGCCAAAAGTTCGCCTCTATCTCGCTGGGCGGGCCAACCGGTGTTTAAATCTTTAAGTTTCGAGCTGCGACTCGACGACCCCAGGTTGCCAGATACCGAACACGTTACTCTCAGGGGCGATCGAATTCAACTCGAAACCCTCCACGAAGCTGTCAGCAACTACGTCCAAAACTTGCTCGGCGAATCCCGCGATTGGGAAAGCAACCTCAACTCTCAAACCGCTCGTACCGCAGCAGGCCCAGACTCGCCATCCGCCGTGGGTAACGCCCTCATATTCGATCGAGCCGCCAACACTTCCGAAATAGCAACCTCCAACCCCTACTCTCTCCCAACCTCCTACCTTCCGGTTCCCCCCCGCTTAGAACCCCGCGGCTTGCTCGCCCACAACTTGTTTTTAGGCTCTTTGAGCGCCGCTGAATCCGGGCCAGTAGTTCCCTTGAGCACCCTGCAACTGTTTGACTTGGCCACAGCACTAGATGACTGCGCCGCCGAAGTGATGGCGCTTCCCAACCTCAACCGCGAGCCCCGACGGCCGGTGTCCTCACCCTGGCTCAAGGTGGCAGCATTGCTGGTCGCCAGCGCGGGCCTGACGACAGGAATTATCAAAATGCTCGATCGAACCGCCACCTCCCCGCAAACCGCAACAGCCCCCGATCTAGGACAGCCCCAGCTAGCTCCAGGCGTCTCCCCCAGTCCCCTTCCCGCCCAACCGACACCCCCAGCACCAACACCCGCCGCCACACCCGCTTTACCGCCCCTGCCACCCCCGCCCATCAACACCGCCGCCTCCCCCAGCCCCAGCTTGCCCCCCATCGCCCTCGCCCCAAATCCCCCCAGCAACAGACCCAGCCCCATCCAGCAGCCACCCCTGCTATTTCCCGCCAACGGCAGTGCAGCCAGCGCCCCACAGAGCGCCCCAGCATTCCCTCAAGGGCAAACAATCACTATTCCCGCCCCCGAAGAACCGCCCATTTCCACCCCCCAAGCACCCGCACCAGTACCCTACGTGCTGCCCCCCCTACCGCCGAGACTAGCTCCCGCCGTACCGCCCCCCCTGCCGCCCTCCCTGTCTGCTTCCCGATTTCCCGTTCCCCCGCCCCAAACCTTCCCCAGCCCCATCGAGCCGATTGTCCCCCCCGCCAGTACCGAACTCCCAGCCCTTGAGGATGCTCAACCAACCACCGAGTCTGAGGATAACAACGAGGTGGCTGCCAGCAAAAAAAACCGCACTTTATTTGATACAATTCCTCAAGTTTCCGAAGCTAGAACTTACTTTGAGGAACGCTGGAAGCCTCCTGAAGGAATGGAACAAACTTTGGAATACAGCGTGCTGATCGATGAAAATGGGTCAGTTCAAAGTATTATGCCGATGGGAAAAGCAGCAGCAGATTATATCGAGAAAGCTAATATGCCCTTAGCTGGCGAGCCGTTTGTTTCTGCGGTTTCTAATGGAAAAAACCCGAAAATTAGAGTTGTTTTGCGACCGAACGGTAGAGTACAAACCTTTTTGGAAGAGAGTGATTAAACGCTCTCAAACACATTATCCAGATGGGAAATCCCGGTTAATTGCTAATCTTAAACAAGTTCAAAAAAAATCAAATTTTAACTGTGCTAGCAGCAGCCAGCCTATTGACAGTTGCTCCAGTTTGTCCTACCCATATCTCTTGACCCGTGCGGGCAGAGTCACCAGTAAAAAAATTTGCTGACACTCGTCAACTGATGTGCATTGCACACCCTACAAACTTCCTTTTTCCTTCTTCCTGACATCCGTTACATCCGTCGAGCGAATCCGTTGCCGAACTTCCTTCTTTCTTCTATCCTTTACATCCGTTACATCCGTTACATCCGTTACAAAATCCGTTGCCGAACTTCCTTCTTCCTTCTATCCGTTACATCCGTTACAAAATCCGTTGCCGAACTTCCTTCTCTATCATCAATGCCCTTTTTTTCTATCCCAAACTTCTCCAATCCAATAAAAAACTGCAATCCCGCAAAAACTATATAAAAAATCTTCAATACTAGCACTGCGATTTGGTAACATTGCTTGCAGCATTTCTTCCGCAGCAGTGAACATAGTAAAAATTGCGGGTCCGAAAGGAATTGAATAATTAAACAAATTCATCTTTTTTTTGCCAGTTGCTCTATGGCACAAAAAAGATGCTATTCCGTACAAAATAAAGTGACCTAGTTTGTCATAAGGCGGATGAGCGAGAGGAAAGTTGACTAATTTCCCCGTACCTGCTAAAAGCATGATACTGAGAAGAATTAAAACGTACACAAAGCAAGCAATTACCCAGAATCTTTTTGAGAAGTTCATCTTGTTTTTTGCCAATACCGACTAGACACCAGCCAAGTTCGCGCCACGCGAAACTAATATCAAATTTGGTTAATTACGCATTGTCTTTGTAGCCGTCTACCTACCCGTAGCAGCCGCTAAAATTTAATTTGTTTTCACTGTCAAAACTTGGGGAGGCGACGCATCGGGCGGATAAATAAAATCTACTTGTACAAGTCGCTTTTCTCCCGATTGCATCTCTAATTTTACCAAAGGTTCCCCCTGCTGTCCCCGCCGCTGGACTAAATGCACGTAGCGAGTTTGAGGTACTTTATTGTCATCAGTATAACGCACTCTAACCGTCCCCCTAAAAAAAGTTTGAGGTGCCGGAGGTTCTAAAAAACTCAGTCCTCCTGAAGTTAATTTGTCTGTCTTAATTGGAGTTTGAATTGCGACAGTTACAGTTTGATTGTTGCTGGTAGAATTGTATAGCGGCAAGCTGAGACTGTATTGAATTCCGTAATTGCCGTGGGCGCGGTATGCTGTATCTGGGTAGCGGACTAGCATCTTCGCACTTTGCACTTGATTTGTGCCCAGCATTCCGCGCGGGAGGCTGCTTAATGGGTAGGAAAATGCTGTTCCGGGTTGGGGAATTGCTAGGTTTGATGTGGCGGGGTTGTCTGAGAGAAGTGCTCGCCATTCTGAACCTAATGCTATACCGGCAACTCGGCCGTAAATTATTTGACCTTCGGTGATTTCGGGCCGTGTGGGAGCTCGATCGCGCGGCCCGGCTATATTACCATTGTCTAATAAGTTTTGCCATTCTGCTAAGTTGGGCGATCGCTCGTTTCCCTGTCCGTTTCCCTCTGGGTCAAGTCGGGCAAACATGGCCAGACTGGCAACATAGACTATACCATCGCTCCGTAACCGCATCAAGGTCGATCGACCGTTTAGCGGAGGTACCAATCCCCGCACCGGTATCGGATGATTCATCAACAATTGGCTTTTTCCCGGTGGAATAATTAATACCGGCTCAAAGTCAGACTGTCTCCTTCCTCTGAGAATATCATTCACAGCGCGGCTTCCCGGCCCCGCGTAAATATTGCTGTTTGAATTATCGACTTGCGGCGGCAATTCAATAAAAGGTGCATCGGGTTGACTGAGATAACTCGCAGCTTGCAATATATCTAATTTTACTGGTTTATTGCCCGGATTGTAAACAATTACTCCTTGATACAAGGTTCGCAAATCTTCCGGCGAAGGTGCGCGGGCTATGTGGTGGGCAAATATGTCGAAACGTCCTTGAAACGGAAAGTTTAAATGTGCGGCTGGAAATCTTTTACCATCTGGGGGAAATGTCGAAAGTAAAATTCCTTCTTGCAGCACTAATTCGGGACTGTTACTGTTAAATACTGGTATGTTGTCTAACTGTCCGGGGAGAGGTCGCACTTCTTGGATTTGAACTATTTCTTGAGGTGCGGGAGGGGTTTGGGCTAAGGGAATAATTGATAGAATTGGCAACATTTTTTGATGTTTTGATTTAGTCTTAGATTTATAGGAAACCGCAGATTAACGCAGATTAACGCAGATGTCTTTCAAGATGGTTTGCGACTTTTGCAGTTTGTTTTTTACCGCGCCCACTGTTGTAATATGTAATTGTAAAATTTGGCGGTGTCTACTTTATCCATTGCTTGAATTTTCCGCCCTCCCGTTTTAACTTTTGTGCGTCCTTGGCTGATGCCTTCTGTAACTATTTCGGTTTCCCATTCTCGCAGTTGGTAAAATTCGGGATGCGCTAAATAAGCAGTTGCCAAAATGTCCCAAAAATAGTAATCTTGAGATATTGCTAGGGCATAACACTGTCCTGCTAAGTCGGAAATGGGATATTTGCGCTGTTTTGCTAAGAGATTGGAAAATTCGACTGTCAGCGGTACATTATTCGTGATATCTAAAGGACACATGACAACGGGAATTTGGGTTTGCCAAATTCTCTCGATTGCTATCGGGTCCCAGTAAGCATTCCATTCCGCCGACATATCTTGTCCGGGTTCCATATCTTTGCTAACATTGCCGATAACATTGAGGGCGCCTCCCATCCAGACAATTTCTTGAATTTTGTTTTCAATTTCTGGTGCGATATCTAAAGCTTGCGCTACTGTTGTTAACGGCCCTGTTACCATTAATGTGACTGGTGCGGCTGCATCTTGCAAAACTCGCACCATAAAGTTTTGTCCGGGTTCTGATATTAACGGCGTGTCAATGGTTCCTTTTTCATTTAGAATGGGAAGTCGATCGACTGCAAAGGAATCTCGCCGAAATAACACCGGAAATGGGTTGAGTCCCCGCACCGTACTCGCCGCCACTGGAACTTCTGAACGCCCCATCAAATCAAGGATTTTGCGCGTTGCACTCACGGCCGGTTGAATGTAGCAGTCCGCAGGAGTTACAATTACTCCCAGAGTTTCGACTTCCTCCATTGTCATCAGCAACACGACTGAGAGATAGTCGTCAACTGCACCGTCGTGATCCATTAATACGAGTTTTTTGGACATTTTGCTTCCCCGGTGACTGAATTAGTGTAAAGTACAAATATTAATTTTTTTGTGCGAAAAACACAACTGCCTCAACTATATGAATACAGTATCACCTTACGGCTCTTGGAAATCACCTATTTCTTCCGATTTAATTGTTTCTGGAACTGTCGGGCTCGGACAAATTGCTATTGACGGCGATGATATTTACTGGGTTGAGGGAAGACCTTCGGAAGCGGGAAGAAGCGTCCTCGTGCGGCGCACTCCTGATGGTAAAATCAGCGACGTGACACCGCATCCTTTTAATGTTCGCACTCGCGTTAACGAATACGGCGGCGCTGCTTTTGCAGTTGCTGGCGGTGTTGTCTATTTTTCTCATTTTGCCGACCAACGTATTTATGTTCAAACATTAAATTCTCAACCCAAACCTCTGACTCCTGCTGCTAATTGTCGCTATGCAGATGCGATAGTTGACAAGCAAAGAAATCGCCTGATTTGCGTGCGCGAAGACCACGCAGGTGAGGGCGAACCTGTCAATACTATTGTTAGCATTAATTTAGATAACGGCGAAGATATTCAAATCTTAACTCAGGGCAATGATTTTTATGCTTCCCCTCGTTTAAGTCCAGACGGTTCTCAACTTTTCTGGATTTGTTGGAACCATCCAAATATGCCGTGGGATGGCACAGAATTGTGGGTAGCAGAAATTAATACTGACGGTTGTTTAGGTGAAAAATACTTGGTTGCTGGCGGGGTTGATGAGTCGATTTTTCAACCGGAATGGTCGCCCGATGGAGTTTTGTATTTTGTTTCTGACAAGTCTAACTGGTGGAACTTCTATAGAACCGTCAATCCCCGCTTGCCGAGGGAACAGCAAGATGTTGAACCTCTGTGCGAAATGGCGGCTGAATTCGGACTTCCTCAGTGGGTTTTTGGAATGTCTACTTATGCCGTTGTCTCGGAAAGCAAAATTATTTGCACCTACACTCAGCAAGGCCTGTGGTATTTAGCGAGTCTTGATTTAACGACTAAGCAGTTGACAACTATTGAGACGCCTTACACTGATATTTCGTCGGTCAAAGCGCGGGGAGAAACAGTTGTTTTTCTGGCAAGTTCGCCGACTGAATCTACTGCTATTGTAGAATTAAATTTTGCAAAAAGCAAACTAGAAATATTGCGCCAATCGAGCAATTTAAGCATCAGTCCCGGTTATCTTTCTGTACCGGAACCGATTGAATTTCCCACGGAAAATAATTTGACTGCTTTCGGTTTCTTTTATCCCCCGAAAAATCAAGATTTTGCAGCACCTGCGGGTGAAAAACCGCCGCTTGTCGTCAAAAGTCACGGCGGCCCAACTGCTGCTACTTCTAGCAGCATGAATTTGAAAATTCAATATTGGACGAGTCGCGGTTTTGCCGTGCTCGATGTTAATTACGGCGGGAGCACTGGTTACGGCCGAGAATACAGAAAAAGACTGCAAGATAGTTGGGGAATTGTCGATGTTGACGACTGCGCTAACGGTGCTAAATATTTAGCTCAAAATGGTTTAGTTGATGGCGAAAGAATGGCGATCGCCGGAGGCAGCGCAGGGGGGTACACTACTCTGTGCGCTCTTATTTTCCGCGATGTGTTTAAGGCCGGTGCGAGCTATTATGGAGTTAGCGATTTGGAAGCTTTGGCAACGGATACTCACAAATTTGAAGCGCGCTATCTGGATGGATTAATCGGGCCTTATCCTGAAAGAAAAGATTTGTATGTACATCGTTCGCCCATTCATTCCGCCGAACGTTTATCTTGTCCCGTTATCTTCTTTCAAGGATTAGAAGATAAAGTGGTTCCGCCTAATCAAGCAGAAATGATGGTAGAGATATTGAAAGCTAAAGGTTTGCCGGTTGCTTATGTTGCTTATGAAGGGGAACAGCACGGTTTTCGCCGCGCTGAAAATATTAAAAGAACTCTTGACGGCGAATTCTATTTCTATTCGCGGGTGTTTAAGTTTGAGTTAGCTGAACCTGTGGAGAAAGTGATGATTTTCAATCTATAGAAAACATTAGTTTGCAGTTGCTCGGTTTTTCCTAAAACGCACCTGCAAGCTATATCATAATTCACAAATTTTTACTGTGATTTTGTTCACAAATTTTGCTGTTTACTATCACATCTTGAAAGGCAATACAGCTTAAAATTTTATAGTGCGATCGCCTTTTGTTGCAGCAGAAACGCCCGATCGCGCGATTGTCGAGTAGAGAGTCAATTACTATGCAAACTCCTGTCCACCTGATTCCATCTGCTTTGGGCGAGCTGTTTGCCGAAGTGAATCAAAATGGCTACATTACTCTAGCCGATAGGTACGGTTTGATGGCTGCTATTTTTGACGAAAATTTGACTGAGGAAGACAAACGCTCGATCGATCGGCTGCTGCGTTCTGTGTGTCGGGGAAGGATAAAATTAGTTAACGAACTGTCTATGATCAGATAAGTGCCGATAATTTTCCTTGACGATAATTTTTAAAGTCTCCACAATCAAAAAAAGTCCTAATTCTCTCATAATTAGGACTTCGAGCGAGGAAACCATTTTTAATTTTGATCGATATAGAATTTACGCAAAAAAAGGTTGGGCGCGCGAATTATAGTCGTAGGGTGCAGCGCACCTTACATAATTAGATTCTGGCCCAACGAGTGAACAAGTTTAACGTGCAGGTATAGTTGTCGCCAACTGTAACTTGCTCAAACTTTCTTCAGGCTGAACATCCATGTGATAGCTGAGTGCCGAAGGAATCCCGAGTACGCAGCACGGAAAATTATTGCCTAGTTCCCTAACCAGCCGATGGTTGCCAGAACCACAGCCCAAAAACAGTAAATTTGCTGATTCTAATTCAACCACATTTCTCAGTTCTGTAGCAACCCGCCCGATGCGTAAATGAGCTTTGAATAAACCGCGCCATTCCTCAGCCAAACAGCGCGCTTGCCACAGCAACTTATCTGCTACCTCGTACTCATTATTTTGACCATAAATTGCTTGGAAATAATACGGATCAATCCAAGTGTTTTGCTCGGATAGCGATGTGATTTCGGTTGGTAAAGCGAGTGCAGGTGCTGCACAATCAAGGGCGAATGTTCCCTCTAAATCAGACACTTTCGGCTGTGCTGCCAAGGCATTTTCTACAGCAAGTTTGCAACTATCTTCGCGGTAACTTTTTTGCGATTCGTCGATCACGTAGACAACTTGAACAGTGACTTCTTTAGTGGTTACTAAACGAGTTTGATGCGCCATCCAAAGGGTAATGTCCAGAGCTGTTTGACTTTTGGGAGAACTATTGTAACCGACAATAAAATTGATACTTTTTGCCTGTTTTGTAACTTTGGATTTCTTAGAACCTTGCACTTGTGGCTCCGGCAGCAACACCATTTCTTCTGCTAAGTTGTGGTATCCCAATGCACTTTCAAAACGCGCTAACATTGTTTTGAGATTCACAGGCTTGACCTCTATTAAGTGAATTGTTTTGTCGGTTCGTCGGGCGTTATTCGTCTTGGGTAAAGTAGCGATCGAGAAAATTCAAAGCATAGTTGCGGAGTTCGTAATACTCCTGGGATTCCCGCAACTCTTGGCGATCGCGCGGGCGCGCAAACGGCACTGACAAAATTTCACCTATCGTCGCAGCCGGGCCGTTTGTCATCAGCACAATGCGATCGGACATATAGATAGCTTCATCCACATCGTGAGTAATCATCATTGCAGCTTGTCTATGATTTTCCCAGATGTCCAGCACCTGTTTCTGCAACTTGCCGCGAGTCAGAGCATCCAGGGCTCCAAACGGTTCGTCCATTAATAACATTTTCGGTCGAATCGCCAAAGCTCGCGCAATCCCAACCCGCTGTTTCATGCCCCCTGAAATTTCGTCTGGATATTTATCGGCTGCTGCCGTTAAGTTTACCATTGCTAGATGTTCGTTGACAAGACTAATCTTATCGGGACGGCTAAGACTTTGCAAAACTTCATCAACTGCCAGCCGAATATTTTCCCGCACCGTCAGCCAAGGCAGCAATCCGTAGTGCTGAAATACCATCATGCGATCGGCTCCCGGTTTCCGAATTTCTTTTCCTTCCAGTGTCACCATTCCCCTGCTCTGTTTTTCCAAACCAGCAACTATTTTTAGCAGCGTTGATTTGCCACACCCAGAGTGACCGATTACCGAAATAAATTCGTTTTCTCTAATACTTAAATTGATATTTTCCAAAACGCTAAATTCGCTACCATCAGCATTTTTATAGGACTTGAACAAATTGTTAATTTCCAGAAATTCATAGGAGTTGGAACCTTGGCTATTGGTGTTGATTGAAGTAGCAGTATTTTGAGTCATCTGATGTACCTGGTAATTGGTAGTTGGTAATTGTATATATCGCTTGTAGCTGAGTCTCGATCCCCCTAAATCCCCCTTAATAAGGGGGACTTTGAATGCTTTTATATCCTCTTTTTAAGGGGGACTTTGAATGGTCTTGTCCCCTCTTTCCAAGAGGGACTTTGAATGCTCCGGTTCCCCCCTTATTAAGGGGGGTTAGGGGGGATCGAGGAGCTAGGAGGAAGCGGGAGAAATCCAGAAGGAAGAGAGCAGATATCAAACATTAAGACTGAAAAAAAGACTGAGGGCGGTTGGCTCGAATTTCAAAACTATTCAAATAACCCACCGGATCGCTAGGATCAAATGCCTTTTTATCAATAAAAAGTTCTGCAGGTTCCACTTGGTAATCCTCCTTCGGACAATCGAGTCCCATTTCGGCAACAATCTTGCGGTAAAGGTCGGTTCTCCAAGCTTTTTTAGCTAATTCCTCAGCATTTTTGGGAACTTCTTTAATCTGTCCCCAGCGAGCGGCTTGAGTCATCAACCAAATACTCTGAGACTGCCACATAAATGTTGAATGATTTCCCGGTATTTGAGGCAAATTCTTAGGAATGTTATAGAAAATAGTTGCATCTTCCGATTGTATAATGCGGTCTTTTCCGTCAAACCCTCCATAGTTGTAGTCGCCAACAATTGCCGGTCGCGTAAATTTGTCGATCGCCCCTTTTTTCGGTTTCGCCCCCGTAAACGATCGCTCAGTTAGCAGCGCCGATATTTCACTGCGATTTTCCGGCTTGCTGCAATACTGACAAGCTTCCACCATTGCCTTAACCAGCGAGTAATAAGTCTTCGGATTTTCCTCAATGAATGATTCCATTACTCCCAAAAGGCGATCGGGATGTCCCAGCCAAACTTCTTTGCCTTGCACGAAGGTAAAACCCACTCCCAAATTGCCTTGAATAGCCCGCGTATTCCAAGGTTCTGCCACCATGTAAGCCTGCATGGCGCCAATCCTGATGTTCGTTACCATCTGCGGCGGCGGCACAATAATTACCCGAAATTCTTTGAACGGATCGACACCGGCAGCCGCCGATATGTAGCGGACAAAATATTCGTAAATCGCAGAACTCAGAACAACTGCCCAAACCCTGTTTTCCGCTGGCTGACTGTCAAAAAAGGCTCGAAATTGTTTGCCAAATTCTTCTAAATTGCCGTTGTATTCGTGCCACGGGCGCAAACCGAAATCCCACATAGCTTTGTTCATCGTCATGGCGTTGCCGTGGCGGTGAATTGTCATTGCGGCGCACAGAGGTGCGTGGCGCGCTCCTTCGGCGCCAACTCGGGCGTTTGTGACGGCGCCGGATACAACTGGGGATGCGTCGAGGCGGCCGAAGATTACGCCGTCGCGGGAGGTTGCCCAGCTTGCTTCGCGGTTGAGTTGGACGTTTAAACCGTATTTGCGGAAAAAGCCTTTTTTCCAGGCGATCGCAAATGGTGCACAATCATTAACCGGTACGTATCCTACGGTTAAATTTGGTTTTTCTAAGGTTCGGTAATCGACAACCGGCTTTACGGCTGAGGCTTCTTCTGTGAGTCCTTTTGCCGATCGATCCGCGCTAATTCCACAACCCGATAAAGCCATTCCCGCCGCCATTCCCATTCCTTGCAAAAACTCTCGGCGGTTCCATTCATTGGAAAACTTGTCACTCATACCATTTTAGATTCAAGAATTGGCCATGACTAATAGACGAGCAATTGCCTAAATCTTCGCTCGATAGAGTAACCGCAGATTTAAGGCAGATAAACACAGATAAACGCAGATAATGTCAAGAGATGAGGATGACTGATGACTGATGACTGATGACTAATGACTCTGGATTGATCGATGCGTTACCAATTCCTGTACTTTATCAACAGCAGCGTCGAGCAACAATCCAGTTATGCCAATTACAAACACCGCTAAAAAGACCGAGCTCAGATTCAAACGGCTCCACTCATCCCAGACAAAAAAGCCAATTCCCACACCGCCTGTCAGCATTTCCACTGCCACAATCACTAGCCAAGCAATCCCTAAACTAATCCGCAAACCTGTAAAAATGTAGGGCAAACTTGCAGGCCAAATTATTTTGGTAATCCGCCTCCAGCGCGGCATTTCCAACACTTGTGCCACATCCAGATAATCCTTGGAAACGCTAGAAACTCCCAAAGCTGTGTTGATAATTGTCGGCCACAAAGATGTAATGAATATGACAAAAATTGCCGACGGCTCTGCTAAATTAAAAATCGATAAAGCTATGGGCAGCCAAGCTAGCGGCGACACCGGTTTGAAGATTTGAATCAGCGGATTGAGCGCCATCATTGCCGGTTTCGACATCCCGATCAGAAATCCCACGGGAATCGCAACTGCTGCACCCAGGAAAAATCCCACCAACACCCGTCGCAAACTCGCTAGCAGCAGCCAGCCAATACCTAAATCTCCAGGCCCGCGCTGATAAAATGGATGGAATATGTAATCTAAATTAGCTATTAACGCCTGATAGGGAGTGGGAATCAAATCGCTGTTGAAGCTGGCAACAATCCACCACAAGCCAATAATTCCCAAAAAACCCGCAGCAGGTAACAAAACTGCATCTCGGATGACAACGGGTTTTACACGCTTCCACGTTGCAACTCCTGCAAGTACGATCGCAGATAAATTAAGCTGTATGAACATTTTAATCTCCTTCAGAGTCAGGGCAGGTACAAGAATCTTGAACAATACCAACCTGAGACACTGACGAAGCCAAACTATCTTGTTCAGAAAGTTGGCTTTTCAGTCTCTTCTCAATGCCTGCGAAGTTAGCTGACGGGCTAGGACTGAGAGATGTCCTTCTCCTTAGATTTCAAAATCAAAAACTACACTCACATTTGGCAATTTTTAACTTTGCTTTTTAATTCTGTAGAGATTCGCCCCGAAAATTGGTTCCTCCGCTCCAGCCACACGCTTGGTTTGATCGCGCAGTGCTGAATTAGGCTTGACTTTTTAAGCCAATTTAACATAAGCTAGCACGAGCATATAATTCTGTCAATACGTCTTTAGGAGTAGCTATTTGCGCTCGGCTACGAAGCCCAAAAGTTGAGAGAAAATTCAAAAAGTTAATTATTAAAGTAATCTAGAAATATAAAATACGATCGCTTACTTCATTTCTATAAAAGCAATGATAGATTTTAGCCAAGCGCTACAAGATAAAATTGATATAATTGTCCAAAACTGGATCGAAGCTGTTCGGGGCGACGAGGAAATCGGCACCGCCAAGCAACTCACCTACGATTCCGTGCGCGACAGCCTTCCCATCGTACTACAAGCGATCGTAACTATGCTGTCCGAATCAGAAGAAAGCGACTTTCGGGCAGTTATACAAGAAAGTTTAGACCACGGGACTGTCAGGGCACAACAAGGCTACGATGCCGAAGAAATTGCGCGGGAATACCGCTTGCTGCGAACCGTAATTTTCGATGCTTTAGAGCCAGAATTGCTAAAAGGCTCAGCCGCTGAAGTGAACCGAGCTTATCGCTTAATTGACGCTGCCCTCGACGAAGCAATTGCTGACTGTTTTCAAACCTATACCCAGGCAAGATTCCAAGAACTAGAGGACTTGCAAAACCAATTGC
The DNA here is from genome assembly GCF_036701705.1 of Microcoleus sp. w1-18aA5. Lineage (NCBI taxonomy): Bacteria > Bacillati > Cyanobacteriota > Cyanophyceae > Oscillatoriales > Microcoleaceae > Microcoleus > Microcoleus sp. w1-18aA5. Next base: position 103,322 of record NZ_JAUPTE010000003.1, read on the forward strand.
AACTTACAAATCAAGAGCTGAGTCGCTTACTTCGCGCCAGTCAAGAGAATATATCTCACTTAGCTCACGAATTGAAAACCCCCCTCACCTCTATTATTGGCTACTCACAATTGTTTTTGCGCCAAATAAACAATCCTAGAGTTAAAGATTCGGCTCCCAATTTGGCACATATTGATAAAGTCCTCAACAACGGCAGACTATTACTTAGATTAATTAACGATACTCTCGAAATCTCGCGGTACGACACGGGACGCATAAAATTGCAGCTAAGTGCCACAAATCTGCGATCGGCGATCGGCACTGTTGTCGAAATAATCGAGCCTTTGGCCAAAGCAAAAAATTTAGAGATCGCCCTTGAATGCGATCCGGTTCTCGATCAAGTTATGACAGATTACTTGCGCTTGCAGCAAATTATCACCAACTTGGTGAGTAACGCCATTCGCTACACCCAAGCTGGTACTGTTACCATAAAAACCGAATTATTGCCAGACCAACATTGGAGTATCTGCATCACCGATACAGGCATTGGCATTGCTTCAGAAGACTGCGATCAGATTTTTCAGCCATTTTTTCGGGCCAACAACTCCCTGGGTTCTGTGATGCCTGACAGTACCGGCTTAGGGCTAGCAATTGTCGCTCGATTAGTCAACCTCTTGCAAGGTAAAATCGAATTAGTTTCTGAAGTAGGAGTTGGCACCTCCTTCACTGTAATTTTCCCCTTAGAATTGGATGGAGTTTAGATTACTGTTAACTGTTGACTGTTGACTGTTAATTGTTGACTAATGACTAATGACTTCTTTAAATCAGAAACCGAAGAGTTACATAAACAGCCGCAGCCACCAATTGCACAGCCATCACAGGAAGCCCGTAACGCAGAAAAGTTTGAAAAGAAATCCGGCGTCCGTGCTGTTCAGAAATTCCCGCTGCCACTATATTAGAAGAAGCTCCTACCAAAGTGCCATTTCCTCCTAAAGTTGCTCCATACATCATCGCATAAAACAGCGGCAGCACAGCAGGTGGAAACTGCCCTGCAAAATCCGGCGCCAGCACTTCTGCCGGTGCAAGCCCGACATTGACAACATACTGTTTTAGCAGCGGCACCATTGCCACTACCAGCGGAATATTTGGCACTACGCTCGACATCAAACCCACAAAAAATAACAAAACTAAAGAACCAAGAAAAATATTCTTACCTAAAATCATGGCTAATATTCCAGATATACTGCCGATTACTCCGGTTTTTTCTAAACCGCCAATCAGCACAAAGATAGACATAAAAAATAGCAGCGTGCTCCAATCTAAATCCCGCAAAATATTATTAACAGAATCAATTTGGGAATGGTGAGCTAAAAGCATTGCCAAAGCAGCCCCCAACAAAGCAACGGCTGCCGGTGAAATAGGCACGGGCAGAGACTCTCCTATTACAAAAAAAGTCAGCACGAAAGCTATAATTAAGCCGCCTACTGCTAAGACTCGCGGGTGATTGATTTTTGGGTGGGGCAAATGTTCCAAATCGTCTAAGTTCTTGTGCCAAATTTCGCGGAACAGCCAAGGCAACATAACTACTATCACTCCTACTGCAATTGCCCCGCCCAAACTTAACTTTACTAGGTAATCTGCAAAGCTCATGTTAATAGCATCACCGACAATGAATGTCGCCGGATCGCCCACGATTGTCAGCAGTCCCGAACTGTTAGCCACAAATACCATTAAAATCAGTAACGGCACAAAATCTACACCGACTTCTTCTGCCATTGGTGGAATTAATGGTGCTAGCAGCATGACTGTCGTGGCATTGGGCAAAACTGCACAAATTGGCGTAGTAATTGCAACAATACCCAGCAATAGATTTTTGCCTTTGCCTTTAGCCAAAAGCACCATTTGAGTTGCCAAGTATTCAAATACTTTGGTAGGCTCAAAGGCTCTCACCATTACCATGACTCCGAAGAATAAGCCCAGCGTGGCGTGACTGCGACCGATATATTCGATCGCGTTGTTTAACGTCATCACGTGGGTAAAAACCAGAATCACCGCTCCCAGAAATGCCGCAACTGTGAGGTGTATCCATTCTGTAATTATTAAGAAAATTACACATATAAATGTTGTTGCAGCAATCACAGCTTGCACGTTTTCCATTTAGTCCCCTAAAAAAAATAAAACTTAAAAATTAAAAACTCTCGGTTCGAGTGAATATACTACTTTATGGCTCTTCTGTCAATAAATTTAAGTGCTGATTTTGGCAGCAACAAGCTGGAAGTGACTCATCAAGAGCTCTCCGGTACACGGAAAAAATAACCTCAAAACTACTTCTTTTGGGAGGGTCGCGATCGCCAGAAGTTTGATATGGCGATCCGGCGATCGCTCAACTACAATGAAGCATGGGCAATCTCTGCCAAACTCAACCCCCACGCAGAAATCATGGACTACAGCCAAGTGCTCGCCGAAAAAACCGATACTATCGTCCAAAACTGGATTGAAGCAGTTCGTCAGGATCGGAAAATTGAAAGCGCTGACGCCTTACCGCACTCAGCAATCGAGAATCACATACCTCACCTGCTGACGGCGATGGCCACAGTGCTTTCCCAATATCAACACAGCGAAATAAAAGTAATAATAGAAGCCAGTTTAGATCACGGATTTCTCAGAGCCGAACAAGGCTACGACGCCGCAGAAGTAGCCCGCGAATACCACTTATTGCGTCAAGTAATATTCTCCCAATTAGAAGCAGATTTGCTAGCAGGAACCACCACCGACGTATTCAGAGCTTTTCGGCTGATAGATGCCGTAGTAGACGAAGCAATTGCCCAGTGTTTCAATAGCTACGTTGCTCAGAGGCTGCTGGAACTTCAACAAATTCAAACTCAGTTACAACTCACCAATCAAGAACTCTCTCGCCTTGTCAGCGTCCATCAAGAAAACGTCTACCATTTGGCTCACGAACTCAAAACTCCTCTCAACTCAATTATTGGTTATTCCGAACTATTCCTGCGAAAAGAAAAATGGCAATCAGAAGTCAAAGATACCCTCCCCGGCATCGAACATATCGAGCGAGTATTGCGTAACGGCAGACAGTTGCTCCGCATGATTAATGACACGCTAGAACTTTCTCGCGCCGATGCCGGAAAAATTAAACTTAACCTGCAGCGAACTAATGTACGATCGGTAATTAACACCGTAGTAGAAATGATGCAGCCAATTGCTGATGCTAAAGGACTAAAGCTCGCTGTTACCAGCGACTGCGGCCCAACACAAGTAATCTCCGACTCTGGGCGGCTGCAACAAATTCTGATCAACCTGCTGAGCAATGCCATTCGCTATACAGAAGCTGGTAGCATCGAATTAAGTTGCCACCCTGCTGGAGAAGGAAATTGGGCGATCGCAATTACAGATACCGGCATTGGCATCGCCCCCGAAAATACAAAGCGCATCTTTGACCCCTTCTTTCAAGCAGGAGAAGCCGGCAAACAGCTCTTTCCTGCCGAAAGCACCGGCCTGGGATTAGCAATAGTATCGCGGCTCGTCACGCTGCTCCAAGGCAAAATCGAGCTAGTATCAGAAATAGGAGTCGGTTCAACTTTTACCGTGATTCTGCCCCTAGAAGTTAAAATACTCCAAGAAGTAAGCTAAACATTAAGTTCAAATTTTTACATCCGAAAATCCTATGCCCGCAGCCAACCTTAGCCCTTCCACCACAGCCTTTCCCCTCACCGCCGTAGTCGGGCAAGAAGCAATCAAATTAGCCCTGCTGTTAGCAGCAGTCGATCCCGGATTGGGAGGAGTTGCGATCGCAGGCCGCCGCGGCACAGCAAAATCAGTAATGGCCCGCGCCTTGCACTCATTACTGCCACCCATTGAAATTGTTAAAGATTCTTTTTGCAACGCCGAACCTAATGATATTCTTGCAGAACAAGCATCAGGCTTGTTACCAGAAAATGGCGGGCAAGATGCCCACACCACCGATACTAATTCCTTAACTACTGAAATAATTCCCACACCATTCATTCAAATTCCTTTGGGTGTCACCGAAGACAGACTCTTAGGTTCAGTTGATGTCGAACAATCAGTGAAATTCGGCCAAACCGTATTTCAACCCGGACTCTTAGCCCAAGCAAATCGAGGCGTACTATATGTAGACGAAATTAACCTCCTCGATGACAATATTTCCAACCAATTGCTAACAGTATTAACCGAAGGACGCAACCAAATAGAGCGCGAAGGCATTAGCTTCCAACACCCCTGCAAACCTCTATTTATCGCCACCTACAACCCCGAAGAAGGGCCGCTGAGAGAACATTTGCTCGATCGCATCGCGATCGTACTTTCAGCCGACGCCGCACTCGAACTAGAAGAAAGAGTCTATGCAGTAGAACAAGCTTTATCCTACTCCAGCTCCCCCCAAGAATTTCTCAATCAATACAGCGAAGACACCGACAACCTCAAAACCCAAATCATCCTAGCCAGAGAATGGCTCAAAGATGTCAGCATTAAACGCGAACAAATTGCCTACCTAGTAGAAGAAGCCATCCGGGGTGGCGTTCAAGGACACCGCGCCGAAATATTCGCAGTCCGCGTCGCCAAAGCCGCCGCCGCCATCGAAGGACGCACAGAAGTTAACGCCGAAGACCTGCGCCGCGCCGTAGAATTAGTCATCGTACCCCGCGCCACCATCATCCAAACTCCCCCAGACGAAAACTCTCCTCCTCCTCCCCCCCCACCGCCTCCCCAAAAGCAGTCAGAACAAGAACAAGACGAACCAGAAAACGAGCAAGAAGACGAAGAAGACCAAGATGATGAAGACAACCCGGAACCTGAAGAAGAACCAGAAAAAGATACCATTCCCGAAGAATTTCTCTTCGACCCCGAAGGCGTAATTCTCGACCCCAGCGTGCTTTTATTCGCCCAACAATCCGCCAACAAACAAGGCAAATCCGGCAGCCGCAGCACCATTTTCTCGGAAGATAGAGGCCGTTACGTCAAGCCAGTCTTACCCAAAGGCCCCGTCCGCCGCATCGCCGTTGACGCCACCCTCAGAGCCGCCGCACCCTACCAAAAAGCCCGCCGCGACAGGAATTCAGATCAGGAATCCACCGCCGGATCAATCACAAATAGAGAGAAGCGTGTATTTGTCGAACAGGGAGACATTCGGGCGAAGCGTTTGGCCAGAAAAGCTGGAGCTCTAGTCGTGTTTGTCGTCGATGCTTCGGGTTCCATGGCCCTCAACCGGATGCAGTCTGCCAAAGGTGCAGTCATGCAGCTACTCACAGAAGCTTATCAAAGCCGCGACCAAGTTGCTCTCATTCCCTTTCGCGGAGAACAAGCAGAAGTGCTGCTACCGCCGACTCGCTCGATAGCCTTGGCCCGCAAGCGTTTGGAACGGTTGCCCTGCGGCGGCGGTTCTCCCCTGGCCCACGGTTTGACTCAAGCAGTGCGGGTGGGAGTCAACGCGCGGCAGTCTGGAGATATCGGTCAAGTTGCGATTGTCGCCATTACTGACGGACGAGGTAATATTCCTTTGGCTCGTTCTTTGGGCGAACCGATTGTAGATGGAGAAAAGCCTGATATTAAGAAAGAATTGTTAGAAATTGCTGCCAAAATTCGTGGGTTGGGAATGCAGTTGCTGGTGATTGATACCGAGAGCAAGTTTATTTCGACTGGCTTTGCGAAGGAATTGGCCAAGACTTCTGGAGGGAAATACTATCACTTGCCCAAAGCTACCGAACAGTCGATCGCAGCTATGACTAAAAATGCTCTGCGCGACGCGATCGGCTAAAATCCTGATAGCCACATTTATCTGCGTTTATTCGCGTTTATCTGCGGTTAAAAATCCAAAAATTAGACTTTTTGCCAAAAAAAGTCTAATTTTTAACTCTCACTCTCCGGCGACTCAGGGCCAGCGAACCGGCAACTAAACCCAACCCTACCACCGCCGAAGGCTCAGGAATTCTTACGGGCAGAGGTACGCGGTTTGCCGTCCCCCGGTTCGGGGTTGAAGAACTTGTACTTTGGGGGAGTTGACCGGTCTGAGCCAGCAGCAAATTTTCTGAACCCTGCCATGAAGCAGCGGTAGAAACGGCTCGGACATTAGCTGCAACGGCAGCTTGACCGCCGGAAATAACGGCGACAGCCAATAAAATTCCGGCTGTAGGTGGCAATAATTTGCGCTCAAGAAATGTGGGCATTGGACATTACCTATTTAGCAGTTTGTCGATAGAATTCGATCTATTCATTAATTTTCTCGGTATCCTGTGTCTGAGCTACCTTAGCAATTAACCGAACTGATTTTATATTTTATATTTTAGATTATTCAAGTTTCTGGTCCCTAGTTTCAACTAAGTCGCAAATCAAAAACCTAAAATCAAATGTGGCCCATGCCTCTAGCATATACTCCTTAATCCCCAATCGTAAATCCCCCCTCCAAAATTGATCGACTTTAAGGTAGCCCTTGGCGGCAGATAGCGCCGGCCCTTTAAACTCAATTATAGTTTTGCCGCGAGGCGCAACGCGGCGAGACAGCGAAACGGCACCGACTTGTACGCAGTCTATTATAAACAATCGATCCCTGGTTTGGAGTGATTTCACCCCCGTTCTTTATCAAATCTTTAAACTATTTCAGGTTTTGCAAACAAAGTGTAAAGCTGTCACAATAATAGATAGAAATTCTCAGCCAAAATTAGGTAAATCCTCGTGAGTAACACTAGCAATTTCCGCGAAGCCGTGCGCGAGGCCAAAAACCACGCGCTGGTAGGCCCGAACGTCATCTCCAACGCTCTCCCCTTCGTGGGCGGCGGACTTGTCTTAACTGCTGTCGGCACCTACGGGGGCCTCGGAGTGATCCGCAACTATCCTGGGATCTTCTTTCCCACCTTCATTGCTGCGATCGTCGTAGAATTAATTCTCTTCTTCATCGCCCGCGGCGCCGCCGAACAAGGCAACAAAAACACCGCTTTGCCCCTGCTGGCAACCTACAGCCTGCTTTCCGGCTACACTCTCAGCGGATTGGTATTTACAGCCCTCAGAACCCAAGGCGTCGGCATCTCCGGCATCGCTTTTGCAGCCCTCGGATGTGGCATTACCTTTATCGCCGCCCGCCAAATTGGCTCCAACCTTTCTGAACAAGACGGCATGGCCCTCACCAAAACTATCAGTTTAGGTGTCATTGCTTTGTTAGTCGTCGTTGGCGGTCAGTTTCTGCTCTCTCTATTTGGCGTCTACACCCCAACTTGGTTGGAAATTGGCATTTCTGGCATCGGGGTGTTTATATTTGCCGGCGCTGCGATCGTCGATTTTTACATATTACCCCGCAGCTACCGCGACGACCAGTATTTACCCGCCGCTCTGTCGATGTACTTGACCTACATCAACTTGTTCATCTTTATTCTCCGCCTGCTGATTGCTCTCAACGGCCGGGATTAATTGAAACTTTAGCTTATTAAAAAAAACTGCGGCTCGATCGACATCCGGCCGCGGTTTTTTTTTATTAAGATTTGGAATCAAGATAGTCGTCCTCGTTTCCTCTGTCCCTCATACAAAAAACTTATATCATGTTCACAGCCGACAGACATAAGGTATAATTTTAATCTTTAATCACTCAATCAAAACTCTTGCTATCTAATTGTGTCGATCGCGATTTCAATATTAATCACAAATTAATTGGGGAAAACTCATGTACTTAAAATATGAAGATATCAGGAGAGTCAGCGTAGAAATTACCTCCCGGTGTAATGCAGCTTGTCCGCAGTGTCCCCGCACCGGCAACCCGATTTTGCCGGGGGCAGAATTAAAGATGGAGGATATTGAGAGAATTTTCCCACAAGAGTTTTGCTCTCAGTTGGATTTGGTGTATATGTGCGGCAACTACGGCGATGCTATGACTAGCAATACAACAATTCCGGCGATCGAATATTTGCACCGCATGGGAGTTCCTCATATCTCCCTGTACACCAACGGTAGCGGACGCAATCCAGACTGGTGGCAAGCCCTGGCAAAGGCGATGACAGGAGAACACGATCGCGTAATTTTTAGTATCGACGGGTTGGCAGATACTAACAGCATCTACCGCCAAAATACCAACTGGGACAGGATAATGCAATCTGTTAATGCCTTTATCCAAGCTGGCGGAAAAGCTGTATGGCATTACTTGATATTTGAACACAACCAGCACCAAGTAGAAGCAGCGCGAGATCTAGCCCAACAACTAGGATTTGTCGAGTTTGTACCGAAAGCTACCTCTCGCTTTGTGGCGAAAGAGATTTATGACAAAGAGTCCGCAAATCAACAGCCCCAGAAGGCAGAAAACTCTCAGCTAGAGGCTAAGAGCGATCGCCCCAACCAATCAGAAACAACTAATGCGTCAGCCCCTCGAAATCAAACACAGACGGCTGTTGGGTTGCACCAACAAGCTGAACACTGTTTGAAACAAGGACAGCTCTCAGAGGCGATCGCAGCCAGTCAACAAGCCCTAAAAATTCAACCTAATTTTGCAGCAGCCTGGAAAACTTTAGGCAATGCTGTTCAAGGTTTGGGGAAGATGCAAGCAGCAGCAGATTGTTACGCCAAGGCCCTCAAAATTCAGCCTAATTTTCCAGAAGTTTATGCTAATGTCGGCAGTCTTTATGCCCAACAGCAACAGTGGCAGCCAGCTAGTGCTTATTACCAAAAGGCGATCGAGCTTAAACCCAATTTTGCAGGAGCTTATCGCAATTTAGCTCAAGTGTTGACGCAGTTGGGGCAACCAGAAAAAGCAAATTATGCTTGGTATCAAGCTATAGCTATCGAAACCTCTCAAGCACCAGAAGCAACTCCTTCTGTCCCATCAAAGCCAGCCAACGAAGAACTGCAACCCCCATCCTTGGAACAATATAAAAATCCCCAAGGAGACCAATTTATCCAAGCTGTAGAAAAATTTGGTAGCCTAAACAATTACTACCGAAATGTAGAAATTAGCTGTCAAACTCAAGCCACCCAAGAGATTTTCATCAGTTTTGAAGCGGAACTCTGGCCTTGCTGTTGGGTAAGCCATACTAAATACGCTGTTTATAACCACACTTACAGACCGCAAATGCTGGCTTTAATTGAAAAGTACGGAAATGGCTTTAATTCTCTCAGAACTCAATCGGTGAAAGATGCGATCGCCAGAGATTGGTTTCGCGAAGACCTCACAAAAAGTTTTTCCTGTTCTAAAAGGTTGGACGTATGCGCTCACGAATGCGGTAAAACTTTCAATTCAACAGGTTCGCAGTATATCTAAGAAGTCATTAGTCATTAGTCATTAGTTATTAGTCATTAGTCACAAGGAAGAATGCGCTCAAGCCGATCGAATTTTATGTCACGATTCAGGCAGGTTATCGGGATCTATCCCTTGCGATCGCAAATACTCAGCTAGGCGTTCGGCTCGCTGTTGTAGACCCTCAGCTCGCTGTTGTTCTACTCTCAACAGTTCGCGCATCTGCCCCGCCACTGCATCCGGCAGGGGATAAACATTTCCCGACTCGTCGTACCAAACCAGAATTTCTTGCTCGATGCCCCCAATAAGTTGCTGAGATCGCCCCATGCCCAGTCCCACTTCTGGCATCCAATAGGGTTCGCCAATCTGCTGCCGGTAATGCCCGTCAATTAGCTTGTAGACTTCAAACGGTTGATGCCGATCGCGCCGCCAAAATTCGGGGTTGTAAATAATGTAGTACAAAACCCCTAACCCGGCATAAATCGACATTTTATCGTCGTACTCCCCACCGGGTTTGTGAGACACCATTTCCAATGCTACGATCGGCACAACCTCGTTTTCTTCCCAGACAGCATAGCTGCGGCGCGATTTGCCCCCTTTTCGGCGCTCCACCCCCAAACTGAGAAACCCGTCGGGGACGACAGGCACTTTGGGACTGATTCCCGTCGTGTGATACACCGCCATATCCACCCCAAAGTACCAATCCATGCGATCGGACCAAATGCTGGTCAGGACAAACAACAATAGGTTGGGTAGCAGATTCTGGTCTTCGTTATCCACAGGCGTATCGTCCGAACAGGGGAGGTCTTCGGTGGACGGCAAGCTTAATTTTAGTTCTGGGGAAATCATGGCAGTTAACTTCCATCGAGATCGTTAACCTGATTTTAGACTATAGCAACTTTTTGTGAATTTTGAATTTTGAATGCGGTAAAGTTTTTAATTCAACGGGTTCGCATTCGCACTATATCTAATCAGGAAGAAGCAATAACATTTTGTTGAAAGATCCCAATTTCAGCTAAAATCAAAAATACATCCCACAACTAGGAAAAGTAACAGTGGAAGTTCTAGACATCAAACACAATATCGCAACTTTGTCCGATCGACTGGGTACAACCCAGGACTATCTTTGACATCCCCGCACTTACAGCCAAAATTCAAGACTTAGAGCAAATCTGCGCCCAACCAGCATTTTGGGAAGACCAAGATCGAGCTCAAGAAACCCTCCAAGAACTTAATGACTTCAAATCTCATTTAGACCAATATCGCGGCTGGCAAACGAGCTTGGAAGATGCTAAAGCTATTTTAGAACTGCTGGAGTTAGAAGCCGACGAGTCCCTGTTCCAAGAAGCCTCATCGAGTCTTTCTCAGTTAACCCGTGAACTCGACCAGTGGGAACTGCAACAATTACTATCTGGGCCCTACGACGAAGGCGGCGCCGTTTTGACAATTAACGCCGGGGCCGGCGGCACAGATGCTCAAGATTGGGCGGAAATGCTGCTGCGGATGTACACCCGCTGGGGGGAAAGTCAAGGTTACAAAGTACATTTAATGGAAATTTCCGAGGGAGAGGAAGCAGGTGTTAAATCGGCTTCTTTGGAAATTGTCGGCCGTTACGCTTACGGTTATATGCGATCGGAAAAAGGCACTCACCGCTTGGTCAGAATTTCGCCTTTTAATGCTAACGACAAGCGTCAAACCAGTTTTGCTGGCGTTGAAGTGATGCCAATTCTCGATCGATCCGTACAGTTGGACATTCCAGAAAAAGATTTGGAAGTCACTACTTCCCGCGCTGGCGGCAAGGGCGGGCAAAACGTTAACAAGGTAGAAACCGCAGTCCGCATCGTTCACCTTCCTACTGGTTTGGCCGTCCGTTGCACGGAAGAACGCAGTCAGTTGCAAAATAAGGAAAAAGCTTTGGCATTACTCAAGGCTAGGCTGTTAGTGATTGCTAAGGAACAGCGGGCTTCGGAAATTGCCGAGATTCGCGGCGATATGGTGGAGGCCGCTTGGGGCCAGCAAATTCGCAATTACGTGTTTCACCCCTATCAAATGGTCAAGGATTTGCGGACTGGAGTGGAAACAACTGCCATCCAAGATGTGATGAACGGCGAATTAGACCCGTTTATTCAAGCTTACCTGCGGCAGGAAAATCAGTTGGTCAGTAGTCAGTAGTCAGTAGTCAGTTGACAGTAGTCAGTTGACAGTAGTCAGTAGTCAGTAGTCAATGAGGACTTCAGTCCGCAAAAAAGCAGGACTTGCATTCCTCACTACGAAAATTTGGGTTTGTAGTGAGGACTTCAGTCCGCAAAAAAGAAGGACTGAAGTCCTGACTACGAACCAATTTTCTGGTATGATTTTGGGGTTTTGACCGATCGCCCGACCTTCAACAGGTCGCGCGGCCAAAAACCTTGATATGATAAAACTTGATCTACCGAACAAAAGGAGAAATAATGACCCAAGTTGTAATAGGCGAAAATGAAGGGATTGAGTCAGCCCTGCGACGGTTTAAGCGACAAGTTTCTAAAGCGGGCATTTTCCCCGACATGAGAAAGCACCGCCACTTTGAAACCCCGTTGGAAAAGCAGAAGCGCAAAGCTATTGCCAGAAGGACTAAGAGACGCTTCCACCGCAACAACAAACCCTAGAATTATTAGCACTAAATTGATTCGGCAGATATAATGCCTTGCGATTCTAGTACCGCAGCGACTCGGAGAATCACCGCTTCGCTGTAGGGAGCACCAATAATTTGTACCCCCAAGGGCAAAGCGCCGGGCCGCTGTACGGGCACGCAAAGAACGGGCAAGCCAATAAATGATAGGGGTTGGGTGAACAGTCCGAGATTGGGACGCACTAAGATTTCTTGTCCGGCTATTACCATTTTCTCGACGCCAATTTCAGGGGCAGCTATCGGGGTTGCGGGTGCGAGGATGATGTCTGTGTGTTGGAATATTTCCCGAATTCGATCGCGGTACCACTGTCTGAATCTCTGCGCTTGCAAGTACCAAGTCGCAGGGATCAGGGTTCCGGCTAAAAAGCGATCGCGCGTGGCAGGATCGAAGTCTTGAGGGCGCGAGCGTAAATTGTCTAAATGCAAGTTTCCCCCCTCGCAAGCGGTAATGATAAATGCCGCAGCCCGGGCGCGATCGGATTCCGGTATGCTGACAGTCGCAAGCCCCCCTATTTTTGGGGGGTTTGTTGTTTTTTCTGTTCGATTACCACAATCTAAGACATTTGTCAAGGCTTTAGCAACTATTTCTACAGCATCCATTGCTTCGGGTTCGGCCCCTGTGGCGAAATACCCGTCAGCAACAGCAATTCGCAATCCTTCGATACCTTGATTTAACTGGGGCGAACAAAGTTCTGGCGGGCGTTGAGTGCAAACTGGGTCACGAGAATCAGGGCCTTGCAGGATATCGTACAGCAGCGCGATGTCTCGGATCGATCGCCCAAACGGCCCCACACAATCCAAACTACTCGAAAATAAATAAGCGCCAGCCCTGGACAAACGACCGTAAGTAGGCTTAAACCCAAAGACACCACACAAAGCAGCCGGTACGCGGATGGAACCGTTAGTATCAGAACCGAGAGTGACGGGTACAAAACCGGCGGCGACTGCTGCTGCGGAACCGCCGCTGGAACCGCCGGCGATGCGCGTAGTATCGTGGGGATTGCGAGTCGGGCCGTAGTGGCTGTTTTCCGTGACGAAACCGTAGGCGTACTCATCCATGTTGAGCGTACCTACGAGCACAGCCCCGGCTTGTTTTAGTCGGGCGACCACGGCCGCGTCCTGGGTAGCCGGAGGATTGTCAGCGTTGATTTTTGACCCTGCTAGAGTAGTAATTCCGCCGATATCGAACAGGTTTTTGACAGCGAAGGGAACGCCTGCTAAAGGGCCTGGGTTTTGGTTATTTGCGATCGAATTATCTATATTTTCGGCTGCTGCGAGTGCGCTGGATGCAGTGATTGCAGTAAAGCAATTAAAAGCTTTATCCTTAACAGCAATCCGTTCCAAAGCAGCACTTACCGCCTCTGTAGCTGTAACGTTACCACATTTAACAGCCGCTGCCGTAGCAACCGCATCCGCCTTATCTAAAAAACATCTGCGTTCATCTGCGTTCATTTGCCCTCATCTGCGGTTAAAAATCTAAGGTTCAAACACTGGCGCAGCTTCGATTGCTTGAGGTAAAGGGAATTCAGTAACGAGTTGGGCGATCGCAGCTATTCTCTCGAAGTTTACCACAACACCGGGGCGGTGTTCCGGGTCTAAGGGTAAGTTTATCAGTTCGGCGGTGCGATCGACATATTCTTCTATATTTATCATTAGTCCATCCCAAACAACATCAGCGTTCATCCGCGTACATCTGCCCTCATCTGCGGTTGAAAATCTAAGATTCAGATATACGTGCGATCTTATTGTATTGTAATCGCGATCGGGCTGTCAGTTATTATTGCTCAGTTTTTTGTATTCCTCGGATTGTCTGATATCATCGAGAGGCGATATAGGTTCTAGTGGTTCATCAGGACAAAACTTTATAGATGTCTGCGTTTCCCAAGAATTTAAATTAAAATTAACTTCGATTTGAACCTTTCCTTTTTGCCAACCCTTGGAACCAATTTTGAGAATTTGACACTCGATTCCTTCTTGAGGAGAGTTCCAGTTTAGATCCCCTCCCCTAAGTTTCGTCTCTTCATTAATAGGCAGCTCTTTCATCAATTCAATTATCCGCTTCTGAAGTTTGTTAACTTCTACTGCATTAGCCTCCAATAATATATTTCTAAACTTGCTGGCTGCTAGCTCTTTAAACCGGCGCACCGTAAAAGTAGCTTTATTGAATAGCAAAACATCATCATCGCCGTCTAGTGTCTCATATTTTTTATGGGCTTCAATTTTTTCGTTCATTTTTTTACAAAATTCTGGTTCTTCCTCTTCAATACCATTTCCCGCTATCTTAGTCAAGCTCGTAAAAACATGAATTAACTCTTGGACTTTTCCCACTCAAACACTGACAGTTTGCCGCAACTTCTCAACGGCAACATCCAGCGGAGGCAAAGTAAACTCCTCAGCATCCATTAATTCCTTAACCTTCTCAAAAATCTCAACCTCCACCTCTTCTTGGTCTGTCAGCTTATCATAAAAATAAGGTTCAGTAAACCACTGTTCAAACGCTATCATTAACAATCCATTAGGCGAAAGTTCAAACCGCCAATACTTAGAAATTCTGCTGTCAACCACTTCAAACATCGGCGCCGGATTATGGATGGGATAATAGCTATAATTATCATTGCAGATGTAGTACCAAATAGTCCCTTTCCATTCTCGGATAGCATAAACAACATATTCCTTGCCTATAGTTAGCGGTAACTCAACCTTTCTAGTGTAACCGCGTGGCGGATCTATATATTCTTCAGGAAGAGATGCACCAGTCTTAGCAATACAACGAATTTTCATAACTTGATTACCTACAGATTTTTAGGGGCTGTTTTGGGATACTGTCGCTTGAATTTAAACTCCACATCTTGAAGAGTCTGACTGTTCCGAAACCAATGGACTTGTACGGAAGCTCCATTAATTTCAAAAGACTCAATACTTGTCATTTTATCCCAATCGTCAGAATTTCCGCCATAAACAGCAATAAGTCTCGGTGCTTCCCCCAACAATCTATCTGTACCGCAATGAATTACTATGCAATTACCAGCCTTAGCATCTTGCAACAGAAGTTGCTCCTGCAAATTTCTCGGACTCTCATCGGGAATAGCACCTTGATTCACAATTTAACAGCTTCAAATATTGTTTGTCAAATACCATAAAAACTAATTTTAGCAGGTGCAGTTTCTGCCAACAAGTTCCCCCGAGAAATTACATACCGAACCGCAGCCGCCTCATAATTGCATGATAACAATCCTCAGTATCCAACACAATTAAAAACCACATCGCGCAGAAGAACAATGCTATACTTTTGCTCAGGAATGACAATGGCACTTATTTTAACACTTGTAAACTTTATCCTTTCTAGTAGCCATTCAGCCTAGTGAGGCAAAATCAAGTCCTCAATTCCTTGCGAACCCCCTCCTTTTCCTCCTCTGCGTCCTCTGCGCCCTCTGCGGTTAAAAAATATTACTCACAAAAGCAACCTCTAACGAGAATCACCCCGCAGAAAGCGCAACTACAAATCGCCAATATCAGACAATCTCAAACTCCAGATTGTGATTTTTTACCAAATCAAAAGTAAAATGGTCAACCACATTAGTATTGCTCAATTCCAGATTGTAAAAATCCACAAAATCCGCATCAAAATACGGCCCCGCGTGCCAAGTCCCCACATCTAACTTAATAAAACAATTGCCCGGAATCCGAAAAGCAGCAATATCCTCTAAACTCGGTTTATAGCTATCCCCAGGAGGTGCAACCGCCATCAACCAATCCTTCCCCTCCAAAGAACCCAAACACTGAGTACATTGAATGTGTCGTGTAATTTTGCCAAACTTGCGACCTTTATTGTGCAGCCGCATAATGTAAAATCTAGGAATACCATTTTGCAAATTTAACTGAGCATCCTCACCATCGAAAGACTTGCCATCAACAGCCGCAAAGATAACTTGACCGTAACTATGAAAATTCTCCGGTGTCACCCATTGGGCGGACAACTGCTTAGTCGAAATTAATTCGCTCATAAATCCCAACATCCCTAGCTCTATCCGTCATAAATATTCTAATATAAATAGTAAGACCACTGGATTTATACTCTGGAAACAGCCAGGAATAGGCTTTTCGAGTTGTTCCACAAAAAACTTAATTGATTTACTTCCAAATCGCTACAGACATAACCCATCATGCCGTTCCTCTTCCTTAGCGACCTTCGCGTCTTCGCGGTTCGTTAAAAAAATATTATTTAAGTTCGATCGCCCAAAACACCATTACAATTAAAATCAGCACACTGCTGCAAAAAACGAGCCGGAATATCAGGCCGAGCACCCCAATGCAAATGCAAATAAGAAGCGTGCACCTGACAAACTCCCCAACCTTCAGCAACCGCCTCAACTTCCCCTCGCTTGCCATACCTCCAACTGTGATAAACTGGATTAGTCGGTTCCACAGTTAAATGCGATCGATGAAACTCATGTCCCCAAACCTCATCAAGAGCAGTTAACACCGAACTCTCCCTCACCGCCACAGCTTCTCGGTATCCCAGCGTCAAACGCTTTCCCATCGCAGCAGCAGTTTCCAAAACCCCCACCCCTGGCCAAGAATTGCCATCGAAGTCTACAATAGAATCACACAAATACATCAAACCGCCACACTCCGCATAAGTCGGCATTCCCGAAAAAATAGCACTTCTTACCGCATCCCGAATTAAAACATTACCGCTCAATTTCTCAGCAAACACTTCTGGAAAACCACCACCAAAATATAACCCTTGCACATTGTCAGGAAAAACCCAGTCATCAAGGGGACTCCAAAATACCAACTCGGCACCCAACTCTTCCAACAAATCAAGATTGTCCTGATAGTAAAAATTAAAAGCCCGATCGCGCGCAACTGCAATCCTCACTCCAAATTGTTTTCCCAAAGAGTTGACAACATCATCTTTTTGAGTTACAATAGCCGAAGGGAGACTGTGCCTACACGAAAGTTGCTCTGACCCCTCACCCCCCTCATTTCGAGTTGCAGCCAACAAAGGCAAAAGTTGCTCCCAGTCAAAACTAACAGCAGCCAAATCCGCTAATTTATCGATCGCAGCATGAAGATTCGGCAACTCCTCAGCAGGAATCAAACCCAAATGTCGATCGGGAATAGTAACAGCCTCATCCCTACGCAAAACGCCCAAAATAGGTAAATTGAGCGGTTGGAGAGCATCTTGAAGCAACTCCAAATGTCGATCGCTCGCCACCCGATTCAGCACCAAACCAGCGAATTTAAGGTCAGGGTTAAAAGAACGAAAACCGTGGGCGATCGCAGCCACAGAACCAGAGAGCCTGCTGCAATCTATCACAAACAATACCGGCAAATTCAGCAAATAAGCCACATGAGCCGTAGAAGCAAAGGAAAAATCATAATTGCCTTCTTCTCTTCGATAATTAATCCGTGTATCCCTGTCAAAATTCGTGTCGTGCCTTCCTGATTCCTGATTTTTTCGACTCACTCCATCAAAGAGTCCCATCACCCCTTCAACTAAGGCATAATCGACATCTTGAATGTGACGAGAAAAACACTTTTTTACATAAGATTCAGACGTTAATACCGGGTCTAAATTCCGACAGGGGCGGCCAGTAACAAAAGCATGAAACATCGGGTCAATGTAATCCGGGCCAACCTTAAAAGATTGAACATTCAAGCCGCGACGGACTAAATAAGCTAAAAGGGCGATCGTTACAGTAGTCTTTCCCGCACCGCTGCGTTCGCCAGCAATTACTAAAGCCATAGTTCTAAATTATTTACAAAAAATACTGAAAACCGATCGGTTATAAAATTATGAGTATTGCTCTCGAACCTCTCAAATAATACATACATATTTAACGAACCGCGAAGACACGAAGACCGCGAAGGAAGAATGAGAAGAATAGAGGTAATTTAGTGGCTTTTGGGAAGTAATTTAGAGTTTTGAGTCAAAGAACATTATTAATTCAAAACTCATAACTTCTAACTCATAACTTCTAAAAAAGTAGGGCAGACATTGCCTGCCCCACTGAATATTAACTCAATCCTTATTCCTTCTTCCGACGGACATCGAACTGACATCCGTTACATCC
Source organism: Microcoleus sp. w1-18aA5 (assembly GCF_036701705.1). Taxonomy (NCBI): domain Bacteria; kingdom Bacillati; phylum Cyanobacteriota; class Cyanophyceae; order Oscillatoriales; family Microcoleaceae; genus Microcoleus; species Microcoleus sp. w1-18aA5. Next base: position 121,293 of record NZ_JAUPTE010000003.1, read on the forward strand.
GCTACACAATCCGTTGCCGAACTTCTCTTTACCGCTTAGCCAACTTCAGCATTTGAGCCGTCACTGCCAAACTTTCTTCGTAAAGCACATCTCGGCCCCAACTCTGCAAGTGCTGGCCCAGCAACTGTTCCGTCACCTGATCGAACAGAGGACTCACCTGGTTAAACCGATCGGTTTGAGCGCCGCCCTTCGTTTCCATCCGCATACAGCCACCGGCTTCCGAACACAGAACTGTACCGCAGTCAGCCTTTTCGTTTGTAGAATTCAAACGCAGAGCAATCAAGTCGCCCGCGACATCGCCCGAATCAGCAGTAGGAATAGCAGCCAACTCAGCTTCTACAACCCGTTCGTCCGGCCCCGCGAATTTAATTCGCTTGATTTGGTAATCGCCCTCTTCCTGTTTGAAAGCAACCGGACGCCACTGAAGCCGGCTCGCCAGCCAACCCAAATACATCAGTGCTTGAGTAGAATTGTCCTGTTCGTAATCGATCGTCACCCGATCGATTTCCCGAATCGCAGCGCGGCGTTCCGGGGCGTCAAAAGCCTCAGCAGCCAACTCCTGCCACGCGGCCAGCCGGCGCCAATTCAGATCCGCGATCGGAATTCCCTCCTCGATCAGACTTTGCATCAACAGCAATTCGGCTTCACACTCGGCAAAGCTGCTAGAGTCAACAATCACAGAACTGCTAATTGCCGCCAGCCGCTGGAACAAACCTCGATCGGCATCAGGATTCGCTTTCCACCACAGCAGCGTCGGCAAATCACCGATAGTTAACGCCGTCACGATGCCGCTCACCCGTTCCAAAGCAGCTTCCGTACCCCGCAGCGTAATGTACTCGCAGCAGATCAGATTGCCAGTGGTGCGCTTGTGAACCGGACAATAAGCCGCGACTTGAGCCTGCACGCCCGTATCTTCCCCCGCCGTCGGGCACAGAGCAATAATCCGGCAGGGATTCGCAGCGACAATCGCGTCAGCCACCCCCGAACCCCCCGAACCCAAACCACTCGATCCCATCTCCTCGCCATTTGAATTTTTGCGAGCCACTTCTTCCCGCAAAGTCGCCAGCAATTCAGCATTAGGTTTGCCAGTTCTCGGCAGCCCGTAAGCTTTTTGAGCCGCCCTGATGCTAGATGCCGTCATCGGCCCGGTAATACCGTCCACCGGCCCGTCGTAAAACCCCAGATCCGCTAATAAACGCTGAGTTTCTTCCGGTTCGTAGACTATAAAAGTAAAAGTTGTTGCCCTACTAGCGATCGGAACATCGCCCTTTGACCCCGATTCTCTGTAACTTTCCCAAATTTGACTCAATTCGGCCTCTATTTGGTCGATCGACACATCTTTAGGACTTTGTAGCGAAACCAGAGGCGGAGCTTTCATCGGTGTCATCGTCATCGGTTTTTTCTCCTTTGTCAGTTTTTAGTCATCAGTGATTGGTCATTAGTTCAGTAGTCGTGGAGATCCCCAAATTTTAGACCCTAGTTTAAGCTCTCAGATTCATCTGTGCAGTAAATCTAAAATCTAAAATCTAAAATCTAAAATCGACTGACTCTTAAAGTCTGCGCCACTTGCGACCGTCTCTGTTAATTAGCAGTTCTGCTTCCGCAGGTTCCCAAGTACCTGCTTCATATTTAGGAACCAAATCTTGGTCGTTGGAGGATTCCCAATCCATCAACGCCGGCGTTACCACCCGCCAAGCTTCTTCCACTTCATCAGAACGGGTAAACAAAGTTTGGTCGCCAAGCATACAATCAATTAACAGGCGATCGTAAGCATCCGAAGATGTCACCCCAAAAGAAGAACCGTAACTGAAATCCATATCCACCGTCCGCGTCCGCAAATCCGGCCCCGGCATTTTCGCCTCAAACCTCAGCGAAATCCCCTCGTTGGGATGCACCCGCATAGTCAAAACGTTAGGAGTAGTTTGTTGGGCTGCGGACTGAAAAATTAGCAGCGGAACTTCGCGGAACTGAATCGCAATTTCGCTAACTTTTTTCGGCAACCGTTTACCGGTTCGCAGGTAGAAAGGCACTCCCTGCCAGCGCCAGTTGTCAATCATAAACTTCATCGCCACAAAAGTCGGCGTTGTCGAGTTGGGAGCAACCCCCGGTTCATCGTGATATCCTGGCACGGGTTTGCCCTTCATCCAACCTGCGGAATATTGACCCCGAATCGCTGAAAACTCCAAGTTATGCAAATCTGCCAAGCGAGTTGCTTGCAGAACTTTCATCTTTTCGGTGCGGATGCTGTCAGCGTCAAGCGAGTTCGGCGGTTCCATCGCCGTCAGACAGAAAATCTGCATCAAGTGGTTTTGCAGCATATCCCGCAACGCCCCAGAGGATTCGTAGTAACCTGCCCGGTCTTCTACGCCTACTGTTTCTGCAACAGTAATTTGTACGTGATCGACAAATTGCCGATTCCACAGCGGTTCAAAAATCGCGTTAGCAAACCGGAACACCATTAAATTCTGAACAGTTTCTTTACCCAAATAGTGGTCGATCCGGTAAACTTGCTGTTCTTGGCAAACCTTCTGCACGACTCGGTTAAGAGCTTTTGCCGAACTCAAGTCGCGGCCGAAGGGTTTTTCAATTACCAAGCGGTGTTTTACTGGATCAACCAGCATTTGAGCATCGCCCAGTTGCCTAATTGCTTCTGGGAAAAAGTTCGGGGAAACTGATAGATAAAATATGTGATTGCCGCGAGTTCTCCTTTCTTCGTCGAGTTCCGCTAAGAAAGCTTTGAGTTTTTGATAGCTTTCTGGGTTGTCAATGTCGCCCGGGCAATAGTACAAACCTTGAGCGAAATCTTGCCAAAATTCTTCATTGCCAATGCCGCCGCCAAATTCTTCAATGCCTTCGCGCATTTGCTCTCGGAAGTAATCGTGACTCCAAGGGCGACGGGCTACTCCCACCACGGTAGTTTCCGGTGGCAAGCGTCGATCGCGCTTCATCTGATAAATTGCAGGTACCAGTTTGCGCTGGGTGAGATCCCCAGAAGCTCCGAATATTACTAGAATTTGTGGTTCCGGCACTCGTTCTTTTCGCAAACCGACCCGCAGTGGATTTTCAAGTAGCGTTACCATTATTTATTTTCCTTGTTCTAGTGATGTTAACCCTGCCAAGACACCATGAGTGTTTGCGGTCATTTCTGCTAGTTTCTCGGTGAGAGAGTTAATCGGTTCTTCATACTGCTAGAGGAAGCCGATGATTTTGCTCTCTAGGAACTCAGAGAGGCATTAATCTCAAAAATCCTAGAGAGGATTTAAAACTCGGCATTTAAGAACCCAAACAATTATCTATTCCGATTCCTAAATGCTTCTGCCTTTCAGGATACAGATATCTGCCTAAGCGACGGGTGACAACTTCTGGACTTTCTCTTGCAAGGAATCCATCAGGGATTGGAACGGGGTGACGAATTTATCAATCCCGTCGAGGAGCAAGTCTGCCATCACTTGGTCCAAGTTGATGTCGATGTCGGGATCTTTGAGACTTTCGATCAGGGTGTAAGCTTCTGCAACATTGTTCTCAATCCGGGGTGCGACATCGCAGTGATCGAAACAAGCTTCAACGGTGTTCGGCGGCAAAGTGTTAACCGTGTCGGGGCCGATTAGTTCATCGACGTACATGACATCGCTGTAGTTGGGGTTTTTGGTGCTGGTGGAAGCCCACAGCAAGCGCTGTACTTTCGCTCCTTTGGCTGCTAAAGCTTGCCAGCGATCGCTCGCTACGATCTCTTTATACTTCTGGTAAGCTACCTTCGCATTGGCGATCGCCACTTTCCCCTTCACTGCTTCCAGTTTAGCTTTTGTGGAAATATCTGTGACATTTTTGAGTTTCTCGTCTATCTTGCCATCGACATTGATGTCGATCCGGCTCAAGAAGAAACTGGCAACAGAAGCAATATTGCTCACATCCAAACCTTTAGCCACCCGCGCTTCCAAACCACGAATGTAAGCCCAGAAGGTTTCGACGTAGCTGTCAACCGAGAACAGCAAAGTCACGTTAACGTTAATGCCTTCGCTAATGACTCGCTCAACTGCTGGCAAACCTTGAGCGGTTCCCGGAATCTTAATCATCACGTTTTCTTTGCCGAGGGCTTGGTAATAGCGCATGGCTTCGCTAATCGTGCTTTCTGTGTCGTTGGCGATCGTCGGTGGTACTTCAATGCTAATGTAGCCGTCCAAACCCTTCGACTCTGCGTAAACTGGGGCGAAGATGTCGCAAGCGTTGCGGATATCTTCAAATACCAGAGATTCGTAAATCTCCATTACAGATTTGCCCGCCCGGATGCCCGCTTCGATATCCGCGTCGTAAATCACATTACCCGCGATCGCTTTCTCAAAAATAGCTGGATTAGATGTAATCCCGCGCAGTCCCCGACTTTCAATCATCTGTTTGAGTTCGCCGGACTCGATCAGATCGCGAGTCAAATTGTCCATCCAGATACTTTGGCCAATTTCTTTGATTTCTAACAGGTGATTCGTTGGTGTTGCTGTCATTACTGTAACTCCTACAATTTGATAGCTGTTAATTAGCACTTGGAAATTGGAAATTGAAAATTGAAAATTGGCAATGGGGAATTGGTAATTGGGAGTCGAAAGTTATAAGTTAAAACCCTCTTCCTGACATCCGTTACATCCGTTACATAATCCGTTGCCGAGCTTCCCTCTTCCTGACATCCGTTACATCCGTTACACAATCCGTTGCCGAACTTCCTTCACCCTTGGACTGTTCTAGGATTGCGCGATCGATCTTGAATAAAAGACTCGACCATCGCTACATTTTCTTTACTGCCGATAATCAAGGGCGATCGCTCGTGCAGTTTGGTCGGCACAACGTCTAAGATGTCTTGAATACCGGTACTGGCGCGCCCGCCGGCTTGCTCCATCAAAAACGCCAAAGGAGCCGATTCGTATAGCAAGCGCAATTTGCCTTCCGGGTTTTTCACCGTTCCGGGGTACAAAAACACGCCTCCCTGAAATAAAATCCGGTGGAAATCTCCCACCAAAGCCCCGCCGTACCGGGCGGTGTAGCCTTCGCTGCGGTGTACGTAGCGAATGTAGTCTCTCAAAGATTCCTCCCACTGCCAGAAGTTGCCTTCATTAACGCTGTAAATCGGGCCGCTATCGGGAACCTTAATGTTTTCGTTAGCTAGAATAAACTCGCCCAAGCTGGGGTCGAGGGTAAAGGAATGAACACCCTGACCGATCGAATAAACCAGCATGGTACTCGGGCCGTAGAGCACATAACCAGCGGCAATTTGTTTGTGTCCATGTTGCAGCAAGTCGGAAGCAGAACCATCTGCATCGTCCCCCTCTTGCTTGCGGATGCTGAATATGGAGCCTACATTGAGATTGATGTCAAGATTGGAAGAACCGTCTATGGGGTCGTAGAGCAGACTGTAACGCCCGATCGGACAATTTTCGGGAATGTAGTAGGGTTTTTCCATTTCCTCCGAAGCCAAGCGGCAGACAAGTCCGCTTTGCTGGAATACCGAGATAAACACTTCATTGGCATAGATATCCATCTTTTTGACGGATTCTCCCTGCACGTTCGTAGCCCCTGTAAACCCCAAGGCATCTGCCATTAATCCGGCTCTGCTGAGCCGCCTCGCGATCAGCTTTGCCGCCAGCCCGATGCGATTCATCAGCGCACTGAGATCCTGAGCATCTGCTGAAAAGCTGTGAAGTTGCTGGAGTACGTGACGAGATAGGGTTGTGCAATCGCGGTCTAAGGCTTGCACCTGATCTGTCGGGCCCAGGCGGGTTTCCCCTGTCGGCGCGTTTACCATGATTTTGATGTCCTCCCTGTCTTGCTGCTCTGGATTTGGGTTCGATGGAGTCCTTGACACTTGCCCCTGAATCGGCTATGAGACCGATCGTCCCCTAACTTCTATCTTAGGGAGGGTTTTGCCAAAGGGCGTCGAACTTTAGGTGAATTTTAGATCCCATCGAAAATTGAGGAGTTCGATCGACTGTTGAGTCGAGAATTGTATCCAAAATCACTACTTTTTTTGATTAACCGCAGAGGACGCAGAGGGCGCTGAGAGAAAAAGTGGCGATAGAGAAGCCTACGAACGTTGGCTAGCATCTCAAAAAGACCGACAACTTCCTTTGCGCGAAGAAGATGTAGAACCTATTGTTAATTTGCCGGAATTGCTTGCAGGCATTTACGATCGCGCCGGCTATGATTATCGGCTCGATTACGATCAATATCCCGTACGTAAATTTTCGCCAAAGGCGATATGACACTCCAAAATTCTGGGTAAGCTATCCATAGAAATACGGTAATTGAAATTTAAGCAAATATACAGAGTCCCTCATTGACTTTTCTATTGACTTGTTTGAAATCTACTCAAACACTCAATTTGCATTGCATAAATTTTTCAAAACTTGGGGTTTAAAAACCCAAATATAAAATGTTTGTTGGGACTCATCAACCCAGGAGAATGCTATGGATATTGTCGAACAAATTCCCCATAATTTAGTCAAACACTATCAAATTAAAAAGCTACTCGGAGAAGGCGGTAGTAGCACAACTTATGAAGCCGTTGACCTCCAAACACACCAGCGAGTCGCACTCAAAGCTTTGTCTTTACAGAAGATGAATGACTGGAAAGTCCTGGAACTCTTTGAACGAGAAGCCAATGTTTTATCAAAATTGAATCATCCGGGAATTCCGCGTTATTTGGATTATTTTTATGTCGATACTCCCGACAACCGTTGTTTTTATATAGTACAAGAACTGGCCCAAGGGCAATCTCTAGCAAGTTTAGTCGAAAGTGGCTGGCACGCTAGTGAGTCCGAAATTCAACGCATTGCCACACAAATTTTGGAGATTTTAGTTTATCTTCATTCACAGAAACCACCTGTCATCCACCGGGATATTAAACCAGAGAATATTGTTTTCAAATCGCCCATCAATTCCCACAAACAAAAAGACTGGGAAGTCTGCTTGGTAGATTTTGGAGCAGTGCAAAACACTTATTACAATACTTTAATGCGAGGAAGTACCGTAGTTGGAACCTATGGTTATATGGCTCCAGAACAATTTCTCGGACAAGCCGTACCTGCAACAGATTTATATGGTTTAGGAGCGACGTTGTTGTATTTACTAACCCACCGTTCCCCCGCCGAATTACCAACAAATATACTAGAGAAAGATTTTCGCTCTCAAATTCAGATTTCTTCAGAATTTGCCGATTGGTTAGGAAAAACGATCGCGCCAGATTTAGAAAACCGCTTTCGATCGGCTAAAGAAGCGCTTGAATCTCTTCGCAATCCTCGAATAGTTAACGTTAAATCCAATCCGACGCAATGGAAAAAGCGCCTCAAAATAGGAATTGCTGCTATCGCAACTGTTGCTGTTTTCAATCACTTTAAATATCCCATCCTCAACCGGATTGGATTTACCCCCAATGCAGTTGTCCAGGCTGTTGAACGGGGAGATACTAAAACTGTTAGGCATTATCTGGATCTTGGCATTAATGCTAATAGCAGGGTAAATAATCAGAATTTACTACACTTTGCTGGGTCAAAAGAGGTGGCAGAATTGTTAATTGCCAAAGGTGCAGATGTCAACGCTAAGAGTGCATATGGCTGGACCCCATTACACATGGCTGCTGTGTACGATCACATAAAAGTGGCACAGACGCTAATTGCTAAAGGTGCAGATATTAACGCCTGGGGAGAAGATCAATTTGGGGCGTGTAATAGTATATGTACAACTCCTCTGTTCTGGGCCCGATCGCCTGAAATGGCCAAGTTGCTGATTGCTAAAGGTGCGGATGTCAATGCCAAAAACAAAAATGGCTTGACTCCTCTACATAGGGCGCGATCGAAGGCAATAGCACAAATACTACTCGCAGCAGGCGCAAAAATTAACATCAAAGAAGACAATGCCCGAAATGGCAAGAGTACAGCTTTATTACATAACGCAGCCAAAATAGGCTTTAAGGAGTTGGTACAACAGCTAATTAAAGACGGTGCAAATGTGGCGATCCGCGATGACTATCGAAGAACTCCACTGCACTATGCAACCACAAAAGAAGTTGCTGCTTTGCTAATGCTGGATATCAACGCTATAGACCAATCTGGAAATACTCCTTTACACCTAGCTGTCGATCGAGGATCTCAAGATATCGCTGAACTGCTAATTGCTAATGGCGCAAGGGTTAACGTTAGAAATGCGAACGGTCAAACTCCATTGTATCGAGCGATCGCGATCGGACACAATGAGATTGCTGCACTGCTAATTAACAACGGTACAGATGTCAATAATATAGATGGATCTGGCACAACTCCACTGCACAAAGCCGCACATTATGGCACGGTAAAAATCTTAAAATTGCTGATTGCTAAAGGTGCAGAAATTAATATCCAGGATAATCAAAGAAAAACTCCACTGGATATCGCCGTAGACCTGAAACTTCAGGATACAGTGGCGCGGCTAATTAGTAAAAACCCAGATGTTAATAGTGAAGACAAAGAAGGCAGAACTTTACTGCATATCGCTGTCGATTTCAAACTTGAGGATGTAGCCAAAAAACTCATTGCCAAAGGTGCATTCGTTAATGCCAAAAATAACTTGCTTCAAACTCCCCTGCATCTTGCTGTTGCTCAAGGCTCTCAAGATATCGCTGAACAGCTAATTGCTAATGGCGCAAGGGTTAACGCTAGAAATGCGAACGGTCAAACTCCATTGTATCAAGCGATCGCGATCGGACACAATGATATTGCTGCACTGCTAATTAAAAACGGTGCAGATGTCAATAACAGAGATATATGTGACACAACTCCACTGCATAAAGCCGCACATTATGGCACGGTAGAAATCTTAAAATTACTGATTGCTAAAGGTGCAAAAATTGACGTTACCAACTGCTATGGCGAGACGCCGCTAAAGATAGCAGAAACCAACTGGAACCCCGACCGAGAAGCAGCAGCCAAAATACTCAGATCTCGCGGCGCAACAGACTAATTATCCCAAATAACCCCACGCATAAAAATATGGAAACACTACAACGATCGGAAAAAATCATTGCTGAAAGATATCGCATAATCGGCAAATTAGGACAGGGTGGAGTTGGAATCACCTATGCTGCTGTAGATTTAAACAGCAATCAAAAAGTTGCACTCAAAGCTTTATCCCTGCGCCTGACAACTGAATGGAAGAAAATCGAGTTATTTGAACGAGAAGCAAAAACTTTATCGGGATTGAATCATCCGGGAATTCCTCGCTACATTGACTACTTTCAAGTGGATACTTCCCAAGATCGTTGTTTTTATATCGCCCAACAACTCGCACCGGGAAAATCTCTCGCACAGTGGATAGAAAATGGCTGGAAACCCAATGAAGCTCAAGTTCGTCATATCGCCTATCAATTGCTAGAAATTCTAGCTTATCTGCAATCGCTGTTACCTCCTGCAATCCACCGAGATATTAAACCCCAAAATATTATTCTGCAAAAAAATGGGCGAGTCTTCCTAGTTGATTTTGGCGCAGTTCAAAATACTTACCATCATACCGTTACTGGAGGCAGTACCGTTGTCGGGACCTACGGTTACATGGCACCAGAACAATTCCGAGGAAAAGCTGTATTATCAACAGATTTGTATGGATTAGGAACAACGCTGCTTTTCCTGTTAACCCAGAAATTTCCATCGGATTTACCCAGACAAAAGCTGAAGGTAAAATTCCGCGATCGCGTCTCTATTTCTCCAGAGTTTGCCGACTGGTTAGATCAGATAATTGAACCCGCAGTTGAAGATCGATTTCAATCAGCAAAAGATGCTTTATTAGCGCTGCGAGGGGAACAGCCAAGCGGGATTAATCCCGAAAAAATGTTTAAGTGCTCGCCACAATCCCGAATTACTTTAATTGACGCGAAACGGTGGTTATTCATCCATATACACCCCGATCGTTCACCTAGCAGACTCAAAGGGTTTTTCCACTTCATTCATCTGACTTGTAAAGTTTTACTTCCCTGCTCTTTGCTCCTTCCAATTTTCCACTTATCACTAGGGGTGATACCCGTACCGCTGGACTCGACAGTTAGCTTGTTTAAATACATTGTAGCCGACTGGCTAGGTATATTATTTCAGCGATTTGTATTTATATCAATCATAGCTGTAATAATATTTACCGTATTTTATGCTTTGATGTGCTTGTGTTGGATTGATTATTATCTATTCACTAGACCAAGACCAATTCAAATCAGCCCTCAAGATATCCAGCGGGTAAAGTTGAGGGGAATTCATCTGCCATTGCTCAAAAAATCGATGACTTTTTGCGGGATTCGCGCCAAGTCGCGTAACTATTGTTTTGGCTTATTTTTGCCGCAAGCTGAGAAAGAATGGTTGGTAGGAGAATTAAATGATTGTTTAAGTAAACTAAAATAAATCATTGTTGTCATCCACAGAGTTGATAAAAAAACCGTTTTTTTCTGAGTACGTGGATTAAATAAATGCGGAATTATAGAAAATTTTATGTACTAATTTAGGCAATAATAATCATCAGAAAATCCTGGATAGGGCATGAGAATAAAACTATAAAGAATCTCGATATTGATGAAATAGGACTGCAAAAGAGGAAGGCGATCGCACTTCTTGAATACGTAGCTAAAAAATTAGTTGAGAGTCGCGATCGCCTTTTCGATTGGTTATGCTTGACTCAGGGTGCTCCTTTCTGCCAATTGACTTACCAACAAAAATAAAGATGTTTGTGCTTAAATACCGTCAAGGCAAGAAATATCTCGCCCTGAGTGGGGTAGTGTCCTTAAGCTCCAGTATCTCCTAAGCGTGAAGGTTCGATTGATGAGTATTTCTACTCGAAATAAAAAAACTATCCTGTTTTTAGCAGCCAACCCCAAAAATACCACCCCTGTGGACTTACAGAAAGAGGCGAAGGAAATTGCAGAGGGGTTGCAACGCTCTAAAAAGGCCGACAAGTTCCAACTTGAGCAACAGTGGGCGGTGACACCCAGAGAAATGCAGCGAGCCATATTAGATTATAAACCAGAGATTGTGCATTTCTCTGGGCATGGTGCAGGAGAAAGCGGTTTAGCCCTAGAAGATGACATGGGGCAGATTAAGCTGGTAAATGCCAAAGCTTTGGCAGCTTTGTTTGAGGCGTTTAATGAGTACGTGGAGTGCGTCATACTCAACGCTTGCTATTCAGAAGTGCAAGCGTCTGCGATCGCACGTCACATTCCCTACGTGATCGGCATGAAGCAAGCGGTGGGAGATAACGCCGCACGAGAATTTGCAGTAGGTTTTTACGATACCTTGGCGGCGGGGGAGTCGATCGAACGTGCCTATAAGTTGGGTTGCGTTAGCATCAGCATGGCAGGAATTTCCGAAGAACTTACTCCGGTATTGAAGAAGAAGTCGGATTTTTCGGAGTTGGATGCAGCAGGGCGATCGCGCGATGCTTCTGTTAGCGATATAGTTGAGAAGTCGTCGCCTGTGGTGGAAAATGCGCGATCGATCGCCGCACCTCCCCTTTCTCTGCTCAACTTAGACAACCCCGAAGGTTCTGTGAGTTTGGATTCACCGCTATATATCGATCGGGCTCCCATTGAATCGGACTGCTACCAAACTATTGTCAAACCCGGAGCTTTAATCCGAATCAAAGCCCCCCGGCAAATGGGAAAAACTTCCTTAGTGCAGCGAATTTTAGACCACGCCAAGGAAAAGGGATATCAAACAGCGTATTTAAACTTTCAATGGGCTGATGGTAGTTTTCTCACCAATCTTGATGAGTTGTTGCAGTGGTTTTGTGGTGAGATTACCAATGAATTAAACTTAGAAGATAGGTTAGGAGAATATTGGAAAGGCGTTCTCGGCAGTAAAAATAAAACTACGAAGTATTTCCAACGCTATCTACTATCTGACAGCGATCAACCTCTTGTTTTAGGGTTAGATGAAGTCGATCGGATTTTTGTGCATTCCGAAATAGCCACCGACTTCTTTGGATTATTACGAGCTTGGCACGAGCGGGGGAAAAATGAGGAAATTTGGAAAAAGCTGAGGTTAGTCATTTCTCACTCTCAAGAAGTTTATATCCCTCTCAATATTAATCAGTCGCCATTTAACGTGGGATTGCCGATAGATTTACCTGAACTCAATCAGAGACAGGTAACAGATTTAGTGAATCGACACCGATTAAATTGGTCAAATCAAGAGATTTGTGACCTGATGCAAATGGTGGGCGGTCATCCTTATTTAGTTCGAGTTGCTCTCTACCAAGTTGCCAGGGGGAGAATTACCTTAGAGCGCTTGCTAAAAGTAGCTCCTACTGAAGAAGGCCCTTACTACGATCATTTACGACGGCATTTAGTTAACTTGGAAACAGATGCAGAACTAGCAGCAACAATTAGACAAGTGATTAACAGCGAACAACCTGTAGAGATTAATACCGGAGAGGCTTTTAAATTGCGAAGCATGGGGTTGATCAAATTTCAGGGAAATGCTGTAATGCCATTTTGTGGTTTGTATCGTCAATATTTTCGCGATCGCCTAGCCTCTCCCCAACCAAATATTACTCCTGTGCAACAACCTAATAACCCATCAAGCTTGCTCGTAGAGAGTAATTTAGCAGCTATTATGTTCTCGGATGTTGTTAATTCCACCGCCTTATCGGTTGCCAACCAAAAGCTGACACTAGAATTAGTAAATCGAGATTTCAACATCATCCGAGGCATCTGCGCTAAATATCAAGGCAAAGTCCTTAAAGAAATGGGCGATGGTTTATTAATTTGCTTTCCCGAAAGTGCCGTAAAAGCAGTTGCCTGTGCGCTAGAAATACAACGAAGTCTCGCCCAAGCTGCTACAACCTTACCTGCGAGTCATGTCCTCCAACACCGCATTGGTATTCACTTGGGAGAAATTTTCTCTCTTAATAATGATATCAGGGGGGCTGGTGTAAATTTAGCTGCTCGTTTAGAAGGGAAAGCAGAACCAGGAGGAATCTGTATTTCTGAGACAATTTATCAAGTCGTTAAAACCCATTTATCTTTAAATGTTATTGACTTAGGAATGCAACAGTTAAAGGGAATTTCTGAACCTGTACGGCTGTACAAATTGATTCCTTGATTCTCGGATTTCCCCCTATGAATTAACGATTACCTATGAAAGATTATCAATATCAAGTGGGAGGTAGCCTGCCTGCAAACGCCCCAACTTATGTCACTAGAAAGGCGGATGAAGAACTTTATCAAGCTTTAAAAGCCGGAGAATTTTGCTATGTTCTTAATTCCCGACAAATGGGAAAATCATCCCTGCGAGTGCGGACAATGCAGCGGTTACAAGCAGAGGGTATCGCCTGTAGTAGCATTGACATCACAGAAATTGGCACCTCAGATATTACACCAGAAGAGTGGTATGCAGGCGTGATTGATAGCATCGTCAGCCGATTAGATTTGTATGAAATTTTTGATTTAGATGAATGGTGGGAGCAGAATAGATTACTATCGAACGTTAAACGATTTAGTAAATTCGTTGAAGAAGTATTACTCAAGAATATCTCAGCAAATATAGTAATTTTTGTCGATGAATCGGACAGCTTAATCAGCTTAAACTTTAAAATAGAAGATTTTTTTGCTGTGATTCGTGATTGCTATAATAATCGAGCCGATAAACCCGACTATCGTCGATTAACATTTACGATGTTAGGGGTGGCAACTCCCTCAGATTTAATTCAAGACAAGCGACGAACTCCTTTTAATATTGGTCGAGGGATAGAGTTAACGGGGTTTGAATTAGCAGAAGCCCAACCTTTGGCAGTTGGGTTAGAGAGTCAAGCAGAAAATTCGCAAGCATTGTTAGAAGCGGTGTTATATTGGACAGGAGGACAGCCCTTTTTAACGCAAAAAGTTTGTAAATTACTGCTCAATCATGCCAACTCTGCCTTCAGGCAAAATCCTGCTGAGTGGGTAGGAAATTTAGTCCGAGAAAAAGTAATTGAGAATTGGGAAGGGCAGGATGAACCGGAACACTTGAAGACGATTCGCGATCGCATTTTACGGAGCGAACAACGGGCAAGTAGGTTATTGGGACTATATCAGCAAATTTTGCAGCACAATGAAATAGCGACTGATGATAGTCCCGAACAAATGGAACTACGATTAACTGGATTGGTGGTTAAGCAGTCTGGCAAACTTAAAGTTTATAACCGGATTTATCAATCGGTTTTTAACCTATATTGGGTGGAAAAACAATTAGCGAATCTCCGCCCTTACAGCGAAACTTTTAAAGCTTGGATAGAGTCGGATTGTCAAGATGAATCGCGACTGTTGCGGGGCCAAGCCTTGCAAGATGCTCAAAATTGGGCAGCCGGCAAAAGTTTGAGTGATTTAGATTATCAGTTTTTAAATGCCAGTCGGGAAGTCCAACAACGGGAAGTTGAACGAGAGTTAGAAGCACAGAGACAAGCGAATAAAATTTTGACTCAAGCGAATCAGACGCTAATTAAAGCAGAGCAATTAGCCACCTATAAAGTCACTCAAGCCCAGAATTTAGCAAATGTCATCCAGGAAACTGCTTTTTCTAATGAATCATTTCGTTCAGGACAGATATTCCAAGCACTGTTGGAAGCATTAAAGGCAGGGCAAGCATTCAAACAACTAGATTCTTCAGCCGAGACGACAAAACATCTTAGAGGGCGAGTGATAGCTGCGCTGCAACAAGCAGCGTCCGCAGTAAAAGAGCGCAATCATTTGGAAGGGCATAGCAATTCTGTCAGAAGCATCGCCTTTAGTCCAGATGGCAAGATATTGGCTTCTGTAAGTGACGACAACACAATCAAACTGTGGCACCTGGAAAGCCAAACTCCCATTGCTACCCTGACCGGGCATAGCAATGCTGTCAGAAGCATTGCCTTTAGTCCAGATGGCTTGACTTTGGCTTCTGCAAGTGACGACAACACCATCAAACTGTGGCACCTGGAAAGCCAAAAACCCATCGCTACCCTGACCGGGCATAGCAATCCTGTCAGAAGCGTTGCCTTTAGTCCCGATGGCTTGATTTTGGCTTCTGCTAGCAGTGACCACACCATCAAACTGTGGCACCTGGAAAGCCAAAAACCCATCGCTACCCTGACCGGGCATAGCAATTCTGTCAGAAGCGTCGCCTTTAGTCCCGATGGCTTGACTTTGGCTTCTGCAAGCTTTGACAACACCATCAAACTGTGGCACCTGGAAAGCCAAAAACCCATCGCTACCCTCACCGGGCAAAGCAATCCTGGCTATAATAGCGTCGCCTTTAGTCCCGATGGCTTAACTTTGGCTTCTGCAAGCTTTGACAACGCCATCAACCTCTGGAACCTGCAAACCCAAAAACCCATCGCTACCCTCATCGGGCATAAAAATTCGCTTTATAGCGTCGCCTTTAGTCCCGATGGCAAAACTTTGGCTTCTGCTAGCAGTGACAACACCATCAACCTCTGGAACCTGCAAACCCAAAAACCCATCGCTACCCTCACCGGGCATAGCAATCCGGTCTATAGTGTCGCCTTTAGTCCTGATGGCTTGATTTTGGCTTCTGCTAGCAGCGACAACACCATCAAACTGTGGCATCTGCAAAGCCCAAAACCCATCGCTACCCTCACCGATCACAGCAATTCTGTCAGAAGCGTTGCCTTTAGTCCCGATGGCTTGACTTTGGCTTCTGCAAGCAGTGACCACACCATCAAACTGTGGCATCTGCAAAGCCCAAAAACCATCGCTACCCTCACTGGGCATAGCAATGAGGTCAATAGCGTCGCCTTTAGTCCCGATGGCTTGACTTTGGCTTCTACAAGTGACGACAACACCATCAAACTGTGGCACCTGCAAACCCAAACACCCATCGCTACCCTCACCGGGCATAGCAATTGGGTTTGGAGCGTCGCTTTTAGTCCCGATGGCTTGACTTTGGCTTCTGCTAGCCGTGACCACACCATCAAACTGTGGCATCTGCAAACCCAAAAAGTCATCGCTACCCTCACCGGGCATAGCAGTTATGTCAGAAGCGTTGCCTTTAGTCCCGATGGCTTGACTTTGGCTTCTGCTAGCAGTGACAACACCATCAAACTCTGGAACCTGCAAAGCCAAACACCCATCGCTACCCTCACCGGCCATAGCAATGAGGTCTATAGCGTGGCCTTTAGTCCCGATGGCTTGACATTGGCTTCTGCAAGCTTTGACAAAACCATCAAACTGTGGCACTTGCAAACCCAAAAACCCATCGCTACCCTCACCGGGCATAGAAATCCGCTCTATAGCGTGGCCTTTAGTCCCGATGGCTTGACATTGGCTTCTGCAAGCTTTGACAAAACCATCAAACTGTGGCACTTGCAAACCCAAAAACCCATCGCTACCCTCACCGGGCATAGGAATCCGGTCTATAGCATTGCCTTTAGTCCCGATGGCTTGACATTGGCTTCTGCTAGCAGTGACAAGACCATCAAACTGTGGATTTGGGATTTCGATCGACTAATGGCATTAGGTTGCAATTGGATTAGCGACTATCTCAGAACCAACCCGAAAGTCACAGAAGAGGATAAACAGATGTATGCTGATTACCTCAGTCAACAGTCAATCAAATAGGACTTAGGCAAAAACCGCCAGCCAGCCAGATGCACGCCATACATTTTTTTACCACCACTTCCATTTTTTACGTTGTCCATTCTTCACTCGCATCAGTCACAACCCCAATATTTCGCTGCGGCGAATCTTCCTCCACAACCGACACCAGCATCAATCAGATTATTAAATTTTTCTGTTGAATTTTCACTTTTGTAGTTAGTCGAAGTTTGAGGAGATCAAAAGGCGGTAGGTGCTAACTCTGAGGGATATTACACTGATGTCCCTTTGAATATAAAGTGTAAAACTCCTGGAGTGCTGACATTTGTTCTCTCAATCTAGATATCTCTAGATCCAAGGGAGGGAGTAGTTTCTCAAGGTGGCGCACCTCACTAAACCACAGTCGTAACTCGGGTTTGAGAGTTGCATAGAGCGTTTCGGGACAGGAGAGTAATATTGCTGTTATTATCTCTGCTACGAATGGCTGTTGCGGCCACTTCCCTACAACAGACATTGCATCCGAGTCATCGCTTGACAAGCATTGGTGAACAATATCAAACAGTGAATTTAACTCAATAGCTGCCCGTAATTTCTCAAGTGTCTCTGCCGTCTCTGAGGAGGTATTCACCATAGTTGTGAATTCAATAGGCCAATGGTGCAGGATGGTACTGACAAATGAAGCAATTGAATCAGGTTGCTCTTTTCTCAGAATGTCTGGGAGTATTTCTGTAAAGTAAGGAGCAACACTACGCCACTGATGTAAATCACAAGCAACATGAAAGAAGGTTTCTGGCAACCTTTCACTCTTCTGCAATAAAATATAACCTCGACATTGATTAGTGACGGGATCGACAGGTTCAAATGCTTGCCATAACAAAGGCAGAGAAACCCAGTGAGGTGGATATTTGAAACGGGCCACATCCAGCAGAAGAACTAGATCCCGCTGTGGATGATAGCCACCAATTGGTGAGAAGTGACCATCACCCGTTTGTCCCAATACCTTTCGGCTATAGGAAACAACTAGATGAATATCACCTGACGCCGCAGTCACCTCTTCAACTGCTTGCCGAAAGTTTTCCAAGCTGCTTTGGTGGTAACGGTTAGGTTTTACAACAGCACCGTTGCAACGTGCTATACATACAAACTCATCAAAGGTGATACCGTTTTCTTTAATCACTGAAAGAGGTAAGCAACAGTCTAAAAATTCCTCTCCATACCATCTCCACACCCCTTTCCAAATGCGACCCGGATCGATGGATAAGGCATTAAGAACAACAACTAAACTACCCAATCCACAAAAAGCGGGTTCTGCTTGAGTATGAAACTGTTCCGCTAGAGCAAAATACCCTTCCATACCTCCCAATGCCAAGGCTTCTCGAAATATTTGCTTTCCCTCTATGGAGGAAAAGGCAATAGCAGAATCGGGGAGTGAACGACGATAAAACCCTTGAGCAGACATTGAGTCTTTTAACCCTTATTGCTTATGGTGCTAATAAATATTATGCAATATCGTCACATGGATAATGATGAATGCACTTATTAACTATTTTTTCAATTTTAGCAATAAAACGCTGCGAAGATTTCGCTTTAGGGGTGCAAATTTAAAAAACGTGACTATTTCCGAAGGCTAGGCATCAAGGTGATGAAATAATTCGGCAATTTCCCACATATTGAGCAGTATGCAGCTCGGATAATTAATAGTATTTACAGTTGGGTGGGAGTGGGTTTTGGAGATTGTTGGTTTTCGCCTGAGATGGTTTTTCAACCAGCCCCTACAGTGAATGCAAAATATTTGAAAACTGTAAAATTTTGTATATGAACTGACCGACCTTCAGGAAAATAGACGATAGTTGATATGCAAGAGATTTCAAGCCTCCGCGAAAACAATTTTTAATCAGGTAATAAAATGGTAGTAGCAGCACCTGTTCAATCCGGCAGTCAGTCGATTTTTCAAACTCGCTACGACAACTTTATCGGCGGCAAGTGGGTGCCACCAGTGAAAGGGAAATACTCGGAAAACCTGTCTCCAATAACAGGAAAATCAATTTGTCAAATCCCCCGATCGACCGCCGAGGATGTAGAATTGGCACTGGATGCCGCCCACGCCACGAAAGACAAGTGGGGTAAGACTTCCCCAGCAGACAGGGCGCGGGTTTTACACAAAATAGCCGATCGCATCGAAGAAAACCTCGATCGCCTCGCCATCGCCGAAACCTGGGATAACGGTAAACCAATTCGCGAAACCCGCCTCGCAGACATACCACTGGCGATCGACCATTTCCGCTACTTCGCAAGCTGCATCCGAGCTCAAGAAGGGTCGATCGGCGAACTCGACGGAACAACAGTCGCCTACCACTTCCACGAACCCCTAGGCGTCATCGGACAAATCATACCCTGGAACTTCCCGATATTAATGGCAGCTTGGAAACTCGCCCCAGCCCTCGCCGCCGGCAACTGCGTCGTCCTCAAACCAGCAGGCCCCACCCCCGCCTCAATCTTGGTACTGATGGAAATCATCGCCGACTTAGTACCAGACGGCGTAATCAACGTCATTAACGGGCCCGGCGCCGAAATCGGCAAAACCCTCGCCACCAGTCCCCGGATTGCCAAAGTCGCCTTCACCGGCGAAACCACCACCGGCAGGCTAATCATGCAATACGCCTCCCAAAACGTCATCCCCGTCACCCTAGAACTAGGCGGCAAATCCCCCAACATTTTTTTTGAAGATATCTGCGCCCAAGACGACGAATTCCTCGACAAAGCAGTGGAAGGATTAGTCATGTTTGCGTTTAATCAAGGAGAAGTGTGCACCTGTCCCTCCCGCGCCTTAATTCAGGAGTCAATCTACGATCGATTCATGGAAAGGGCGATCGATCGCATCCGCCAAATCAAACAAGACAACCCCTTAGATCCGACAACCGCCCTCGGCGCGCAAGTCTCCATCAACCAGATGGAAAAAATCGCCGAATACGTCAAAATCGGTCACGCCGAAGGCGCAGAATGTCTCATTGGTGGCGAAAGAAACATCTTATCCGGCGACTTGCAAGACGGCTATTATTTCCAGCCAACAGTCTTCAAAGGAAACAACAAAATGCGAATTTTCCAAGAAGAAATCTTCGGCCCAGTATTAGCAGTCACCACCTTCAAAGACGAAGCCGAAGCATTAGAAATTGCCAACGATACTCTCTACGGTTTAGGTGCCGGAGTTTGGACTCGCGACATCAACACCGCCTACCGCATGGGCCGCGCCGTTCAAGCCGGTCGCGTGTGGACAAACTGCTATCATTTGTATCCCGCGCACGCAGCATTCGGCGGCTACAAATCATCTGGTATCGGTCGCGAAAATCACAAAATGATGTTAGATCACTACCAGCAAACTAAGAATTTGTTAGTCAGCTACAGCCCGAAAACTTTAGGTTTTTTCTAAAGTTTTAGTCGTTGGGAAGGAAAAAGGAAGAAGGACAAACTTCAATGATTCGTGAACTCCTTCTTTTTCTCTTTCCTCTCCTTCTCTGCGCCCTCTGCGCCCTCTGCGGTTCATTAAAAAAAGCTGATTCAAAAACGAAAAATAATTGCTACAAAAAGAGACTGCAATGGAAACGATCGCAAAAGTCACGGCAACAGAAGCCGCTTTAAAATTAATTAACCATCTCAAAACTCAACACGGAGAATTGATGTTTCACCAATCCGGCGGCTGCTGCGACGGTAGTTCCCCCATGTGCTTTCCCAACGGGGAATTGATAATCGGTGATGGTGACGTATTACTCGGCGAAATAGGCGGTTGCCCCTTTTATATTGCAGCGCAGCAATACAAATATTGGCAGCACACGCAGTTGATTATAGACGTGGCATCGGGGCCCGGAGGCAGTGATTTCTCCCTGGAAGGGCCGGATGGAGAGCGTTTTATTACTCGCTCTCGCTTGTTTGTTAATGCTGAGTAACTCTGTTTATCCTGAACTTGCCTGCAGTTTCTCTAAAAACATGAGTTTGCTTAAGCCTGAAACCCCGTTTCTTTCATGGGAGCGAAAAAACCTATTTTATTTAAATTTTTATCTAAGTTTCTCGCCTGGGCTAACGACCACCAATTTTCTAACGAGGGCAAACGCATCTTATTTTTAGAATACTTGCTAGACAAAGGCTTCACCCATGATTTGAGTTTGGTTGCCCAAAATTAAACCCCTGATAGCGTAAAGCTTTCAGGATTTAGAGGCGTTTGCCCTGATTTGCTGACTAATTTCACGGCTAGTGCGTTGGTATTCGTGGACAATCGGTAATCTTTCAGCTTGAAAATTTGCCAGAGCTTCTGCAATATTAGCACTAGACATGAGATGTCGTGATAAAGACAAACCATCTTCCCAACCTGAAGTCATACCTCTAGCGCGTGTCGGACTTTTCGCGTGAGCCGCGTCACCAATTAAGATAACACGGCCATCATATAGTTGAGGCAGGGGATCAATGTCATAGGAATAACGACAGACAATATTTTCCAAAGGGGTTGACTCAATCACATTTCGCGCATCCTCTGGGAGTTTTGCCAACTCTTGGGGAGGAATAATGATATTAGTTGGTTGTAGTTTGCCTACTTCAAAATCGGCCAGATCCTTTTCCAGAAAGAAACCCCAATGAGTACGATTTGCACCAAGATTAACAAAATTGGCATAAATTCCTCGTTCGCGTACCTAAAGCAAATAGTTTCCTTCTGGACAGAAGTTATTATCTGTTACAATTGCTCGCCATACTAGATCACCTAAATAACACAATTCTACACCCGGAACCACAAATTGACGAACCTTAGAAATTATTCCATCGGCACCAATTAACAGATCTCCTTCCCAGTGACTGCCATCTTTAAAGTGCGCGATCGCGCTATGCTCGGTTTGGGAGATTGACAATAATTCAGCATTAAAACGAATAGTGTCAGGGGGTAACTCCTCCAGGAGTGCTTCTAAAATAGCTTTGCGGTGTACTAGCATTCCTGGGAGTTCATTTTCCTCATACGTGACGGGTTCAGAATTGATGACATCGCCGTGGAGGTTGCGGAACTCGAATAATTTAACCGGAGCGCCTGAGTTAATAATTTTCTGGCTAATTTGAGGGTTTCCTTGATGCAGCGCTTCCATACCTGCTTGCACGATCAGGATACCACAGCCATCGGTGCGCGCATGGGGTGCTTTTTCAAACAAGGTAACTTGAAATCCTTGTTGGATCAGCAAAATTGCTAGATAAACTCCTGATGATCCGGCGCCGATAATACCTATCCTACTCTGGGACGAAACCATTTGTGCTTCTCCTGATTTAAGATTGCCGATCGGTTCTCAACCACTATTGTAATTAAGGAAAATCCAATTTTGGCGATCGCTCAATTGCGGATTGAGCTTTTGCTGATAGCGACAGGTTTCACGCTGCCGCTAAAATCAGTATCTGAGCCGGTGCAGCATTAATTATTAATTGGCTACTTCAAAATTTCTGCACTCAAAACTTCAGAAGACTTTAAGCTTGAGTATTTTTAATTAGAGCCAATTCAATTTTGTCACCAGCCTTTTGAGTCACTTGTGCGCGCAAACCGGGCCCAAAAAAAGTAGCTATTTTTTCTTGCTTTTCTTCCCATAAGTCGATCGGCATTAGCGGTGAATAAAACTCTAAAATTAACCCATAAGCACCGTCAACATCAACTTCCCGCAACCCTTGCAGGAGGGGCCGTTCCTCGTCTGTTGGGGCCAGGCCCAGGCGCTCCAAAGCATCATCTAAGTGCGCGGGTTGGCCGTAGCGAAATCGGGTGACATCTTTGCGGACTTGGTTTTGAGTATCTGTGGCCTGACTTTCTCGCAGGAGGAGAACTTCAGCAGAAGTAGGTTCGGTGAATTCTACTGGTTCGAGTTCGGCTGCTTTCAGAGCCAAACCTCCCAGCAACAGCGGAATTCCATAAAAAAAACCGGCTAGGTTCAGGGTAGGTCTGTCTGTGAAGTAGGCTCCAAACCCGACTGCTGCTATAATACCGCCAACAACTAAGGCTAGGTTTGCTAAAGAAATTTTGCGTAACATATTAGTGAGGTAGTTAGCTGAAATCAACAATATACTTTAATTATTATCTGTCAAAAAGTCTTGAATAAATTTAGTTTTTTTGCCAAAAGACCAGCAAAAACTGCTAGCATCTATGAGCGCGGGAGCGGTGTGCATCCACAGTCTTGTCTCTAGCTTCAGAAGCTTATCCAGCCGGACTCGCCCGGGCGCGCCATCGGTAAATATCCGTGTTAATTGCGCGGCGTTGGTTCCAGAAGGCAATCGAGATCGGCAGTATCATCAAAGTATACAGAGTGGCGATCGCGATCGACACTCTTGCCCTTTCAACCATTTTTCGGACATGATTAAAGACGAAGACAAACAAACTGCTGGAGCAAATAAGGCGGTTCTGGAGCAGATTAACTCGCTCAAACGCGAAGATGAAAGGCTTTATAATATCTTAGCGATCGATGTCTGGGCCCTAGCCAAGACGATGGATGAATATCAACCGGGATTTTGGACTGCTTTTATGAAAAACCGGGAGAAGGCCCTGAAGCGATTTTTAGCTGGAATGATGAAAAATAAACCTGCAGATACCAAACGTCCGCCTTTTTTGCGCTAAAATGTGGCTGAAGTTTGGCTGAAGTTTTGATGTACAATCAAACTATAACACAGACACAAAAAAACCTGAGCAGATTCATCACTTCCCATATAAAAACAGTGAAGGATTTGCCCAAAAAGGTATGTCGGTGAATTAAGAATCTCCGTCTGTTGGCAGAGGGAAATGTCAAATATTTTTGTTAATACTAGCAAAGGCAAAAAACCATGGATGCACAAACAATCAAAGAGCGCGTAGCAGAAATCGAGAGCAAGCGGGAATCCCTCGTGCGGCTGTTAGATCGATCGGACTTGGGAGCCCTGAGAATAGATGTGAGTCAGGCGATCGAAGAAATTGACGATCTATTAGAAGAATTCAAGCGTACTTTTAACAGTTAAGTAGTCAGTAGTCATTAGTCAGTAGTCATTAGTCATTAGTTGTCGCGCATTTAATTTGGATAGTTATGTTAGTAAAAATCTTGTGGGGTGGGCAGAAGATCCCGCCCACAAAGTCAAAATTAAATGCAGTACAGCTTAATAGCTAACAAGAACCGACCACTGCTAACTGCAAATTTGACAACTGACAACTGACAACTGACAACTGATCAATTCATCACCATATCCATCAAAATTTGCTGAGAGCTCACTTCCGGGCAATTAGCAGGCGGCCGCCGCTGAGAGTAGTGTCCCCCAGACTGCAAATCCCAAGCTTGGCGGTTGTCAGCCAGCATTACCCCCAAAATTTCTTGCAATTCCTTGGCAATTGTCGGGTCTTCCACTTGAACTATGGCCTCAACCCGTCTTGTGAGATTGCGCTGCATCCAGTCAGCAGAACCAATATACACCTCTTCGTCCCCACCGTTGAAAAAATAAAACATCCGAGAATGCTCTAAAAAGCGGCCGATAATACTGATAACTCTGATATTTTCGCTAACACCTTCAACGCCGGGACGCAAACAGCAAATCCCCCGAATAATCAAATCAATTTTAACTCCCGCTTGCGAAGCTTCGTACAAAGCAACAATGATTTGAGGGTCAACTAAAGCGTTCATTTTAGCGACAATGCGGCCACAGCTACCGATGCCGCCTTCGGCCTGCAAGCGGCAGAATTCTGCCTCGCGGCGGATTAAAGCTAAAAATTGATCGCGCATATTGACCGGTGCCACCAATAATTTTCGATAAGATACCTGCCGCGAATAACCAGTCAAATAGTTAAACAAATCCGTCAAATCCGATCCCAAATCCTCGCGACAACTCAACAAACCCACATCGGTATAGAGTCCGGCTGTTTTAGGATTGTAATTGCCTGTGCCGATGTGGACGTAGCGACGGATGAATTCCTCCTCGCGACGCACTACCATCACAATTTTGGTGTGGGTTTTGAGTCCCACCAAACCGTAAACTACGTGGACTCCCGCTTGTTCTAACTTGCGAGCCCAATTAATATTATTTTCTTCGTCAAACCTAGCCTTAAGCTCTACTAAAACGGCTACCTGCTTGCCGTTTTCCGCTGCTTGAATTAAGGCGCTGACGATCGGCGAATCTCCAGAAGTGCGGTATAAAGTCATCTTAATCGCTAACACGGAGCGATCGTGCGCCGCCTCAGTAATAAACCGCTGCACCGTCGCCGCAAACGAGTGATAGGGATGGTGTAGCATCAAATCCCCCTGCCGGATGACGGTGAAAATATCCTCGCCCTCGTCAGCATCCAACATCAATTTGCCTAAAATCATTGGCGATTCCGAGTTCCGCAAACGGGGCGGCACAACGGGAGTCCAAGGTGGGTCTTTCAGTTCCGGCACGGGAAGCCCCACAAAAGACATCAAATCCTTGAGGCCTAGCAGCCCCTCTACGACGTAAACATCTTGCTCACCGAGATCCAGCTCCTCCATCAGCATATCTCGCAGCGCAGGCGGCATAATCGCTTGAATTTCCATCCGCACCGCAGAACCTCCAAACCGACGCTTGCGGAGTTCCTGTTCTATTGCCAGCAGCAAATCCTCCGCCTCATCTTCCTCCACCGTCAAATCGGAATTGCGAGTAATGCGGAACGGGTGATATTCCTGAATGTCCATCCCCGGAAACAAAGCTTCTAAATTGTGGGCAATCACCTGTTCTAGGGGCACGCCAGTCCAAACCGGAGATTTGCCCCTCTGCTGCCACTGTAAATCCCCCGGTAGTGGCAAAAACCTCGGCAAAACCTGCGGTACTTTAACGCGGGCAAATAATTCTTCCCGCGTGTCGGGGTCCCTGACTACTACTGCTAAATTAAGGCTGAGATTGGAAAGGTAGGGGAATGGGTGGCTGGGGTCAACTGCTAGGGGAGTGAGTACGGGAAATACTTGTTCTTTGAAGTAGCGATGCAAGTAATTGCGCTGTTCTTGATTGAGGTCAATGTAGTCAAGAATGTAGATGCCGCTTGCTGCTAGTTTCGGCCGCAGGGTTTGCTCAAAATAGGCGTGTTGCTGAGAAACCATTGGCAAAAGCCGCTGGTTAAGGGCATCTAGCTGTTCTTGAGGCGTGCTGCCGTCGGAGGTCAATTTGCTGACTTTTGCTTGTACTTGCTGTTTGAGGGCGGCTACCCGCACCATAAAATATTCGTCTAGGTTGGAGCTAAAAATAGCTAGAAATTTGAGCCTTTCGAGAAGGGGCGTGCGGGGGTCGAGGGCTTCGTGGAGTACGCGGTTGTTGAATTCTAGCCAGCTTTGTTCTCGGTTGAAGTAATATTGAGGATCGCTGAGGTTGATTTCAGTGTAGGTTTTGGCGGGGGTCTTTTTTGGCTTCGGCATGGTTTGAGGGAGTCTTTGGGAGGCTCGGTGATGGCATCTCTAGAAATAGTATTGTAGGTTAAAGGATTTGTTCGCATCTGCTTTTGGTCGATCGCACGTTTTTGTCGGTCATCCGCGAGGGTCTGGTACGCAATATGTGTAGGGATACGGCACTGCCGTGTCCCTTGTATGTTCAGAGTAGTCTGGTGGAAGACGATGAAAAAGTCTATCTGCTTCGGTCAGGTGAAGCTGGCGTGTCCCTGAGACCTTAATGAGTCTGTAGCGTAGATTAGCTCCCTAGATCCGAACGGTGACTGGTTTGCTCCTGACACTGGACAGTATCTTAATCCTCTTCTGTCACTCTGGGACAATAAAAGTGAGAGCCAAATTTTTAACTGTAGATAGAGCGGGGATTTGAGCGTTTATTTTCTAACAGAATGGCGGAAATTAAGATTTTTGGCGTTGCTGAGTTAGAGTATGAATAGGAGGAATAATTTATGCAATGCCCAGAATGTAAATCAACCCATATCCGTAAAAACGGCAAGAAGAAAGGAAAACAGAATCACATTTGTGTCAAATGTGGTCGTCAATTCATTAATCACTATGAACCCCATCGAGGTTATAGCGAGAGCATCAAACGTGATTGCCTAAAAATGTACGTCAATGGTATGGGTTTACGGGCGATAGAACGAGTTAAGGGAGTTCATCATACCGGGCGTAATAAATTGGGTAAAACAAGTCGGAAAACAGTTACCAGAGGTTTATGACCCTGAAGTCATTCCAGAAGTTGGTGAACTCGATGAATTACAAACTTATGTAAAAAAAACAGACAAAATCTAGTTGTGGACAGCGGTTGACCACTTTCAACCAGGAATTTTAGGATGGGTATTAGGGGATCATAGCGCTAAGACATTTGAACCATTATGGAACAAAGTAAGTGCATGGAAATGCTACTTTTATGTAACTGATGGATGGTCTGTATATCCCATGTTTATTCCTGATGAGGATCAGATTATCAGTAAGACTTATATGACACGAGTAGAAGGAGAAAATACAAGACTAAGACATTATTTAGCCAGACTACATCGGAAGACTCTTTGTTATTCTAAGTGCGAGAAAATGCTCAAGCATTCTATTAAGTTATTAATACATTACTTGAAATTTCACGATATTCCCATTCCTGGGGCATTCATACCTTGATTCAGCAACGCCGCTACTTTTAGCTGGGCTTATTTTTTAGTCTAAACTACAGTTTAACAGGTAAGCTGTTGTGCATTTAAAACGCATAGTGGTATAATATAACATAATGATATTCAGACAAAGTGAATGCCTGCTAAAAATTTTCTAAGTTCCGAAACAAAGGAAACTCTTCAACAAGTATTAAAAGAGCATGATCATCCAGACATTCGGCAAAGAGCCTTAATTTTTTTGTTACTAAATAACGGAAATACACAAGCTCAAACTGCTGAACTAATTGGATGTTCTCTCAGAAAAGTTGCCTACTGGAGCATTCATGGTGATCCCGATAATTTAGACAGCTTTAAAGATAATAGGATGAAGGGTAATTACCGAAAAGCCACAGAAAAATACATTAATTTACTTTTAGAAACAGTTGAAGTAGAGCCTGAGAAATATGGTTATGAGTTCGGAAGATGGACAACAGCTAGACTTGCAATACATCTAGGAGAGCAGACGGGAATTGAGTTGAGTAGTACCCAAGTAAGGAGAATTTTAAAATCAAAAAAGTATGTTTACCTTTGGGCTAAATACAGCTTAAAGGATAAGCAAGATGCCGTAGAAAGGGGTTTATTTAAAGATAAATTAGATGAGTATTTAAAAATAGAAAAAGAATCTCCAAACCTATTGCAGGTATGGTTTTGGGACGAAAGTGGATTTAGTTTAAGAGTAATTAGACGGAAAAACTGGTGTAAAAAGGGGACTAGAAGTAATAAAAGAGGAGACCGACGAAAAGGTCGTATTAATGTTATGGGTGGAGTGAGATACTCAGACAAAAAAAGATGGGTAGATTTTATTCCATCTGGTAATTCTGCTAATTTTTATGCTGTGCTGAAAACTTTTTATGAAGATTTAAAATCCGAGTGGATATTGCAAGGAAATTTAGCAGAAGACTTTAAAGATAAGGGCTGTAAGTTTGTGATAATTTTGGACAACGCTAGTTTTCATAAAAAAGCAGAGACTTTGCAGAAAATAGCGTCAGAGATGCCGAATCTAATCATAGAGTTTTTGCCCAAGTATAGCCCTGACTATAACCTAGTTGAATTAGTATGGCATTCCGCAAAGGAATATGTTGCTAATAGATTATTTGAATCCATTGAAAAACTAGAATCACTGTTACATAAACTTTTAAATGAAGGAGAATTAATTATGAAATGGAACCGAAAGATCAAAAACAAAGGTAACTTAGTTAATGCAGTTTAGATGTCGAACAGCTTATGACTTACGCACAGGGGCTTAGAAACCGGGTTTTTTTACGAAAATACACAGGTGGTGACCTGCAGATTCGGTAAAAAACCCGGTTTCTGGAGTCGGAGTGCGTCCAAGACTGGCTGAGTTAGATAGATGATTAAAGCAGCCGACGCGCTTGTAAAATCTGCTCTATTAGAATAGCGATCGCACCTGCAACCTTCATCTCCTCACCCAATCACGGGAAATGAAGGTTGCAGGTGCGATCGCTCTTTCCTCTGACTAATGACTAATGACTAATGACTAATGACTAATGACTAATGACTAATGACTTTCATTCCTGCCGCGTACCATCAGGCATCACCGCACCCTTTAAATTCGCCCCTGCCAAATTAGCATCCAACAGCCAAGCATTTCTCAGATTAGCACCCTTCAAATTAGCACCTTCTAGATTTGCCATCCACAGATTAGCACCCTCCAAATTCGCCCCTTCCAAATCAGCGTTAACGAGAAAAATACCTTTCATAAAAGCACCTCTTAAGTTAGCCTTTCTCAAATTACTCCCTCCCAAATAAGCATCCTCTAAAAACGCCTTTTCTAGATTGCTTCCCTCCAAATTTGCCCCTGCCAAATTGCTGCTTATCAGGTAAACCCCAGCCAAATTTGCCAGTTTAAAGTTAGCGTTTACCAAATGTGCGCTCCACAAATTGGCATCTTTCAGATTGGCTTTTTCTAAATTGACGCCTTCCAGAAAAACTTCGCTCAAATTCGCCCCGGAAAGATTGCAACCTTTACATTCCCTCGCTGTCAGCAATTGCCGGACTTGATGCTTGACTGACGAACGGTTCGCTGCGAAAATTATTAAACCTGTAGTTGCTAAGGCAATAATACTAAAAGTGACCAGCCCGATCGCACTTACAATCTTCCTTTGTCCCGCGCCTCGAAACATTCGCTTGCCACCCTAAAAATATTTGGATAATTGTTCGTATTTATAACCTCGTTCCTTCCTTCCCCTGCCCCTATGAAAAAACAGTTAAAATTTAAATTCCTGACGATCGCACTTATTGTAACCTTAGCAATAATCGGTGTCGGATGCGATCGCCTTTTCAAAAAACCCTTTCAGCTTCCCGCCTCAGCCAAACAAGAACCCTGGCCCATTCAAACAGGCCTCCGATCAGCCATCGTCCGCGAAAATATACCAACAGTCAACCGCGTAGTTTTAGTACCCGACGAAGCCACATTCTTAGCAGCAATCCAAAAATGGAACCTCAAAGGAAACTGGCCTATTCTCATCGAAGACAAAAAATATGCGCCCATGTTTTTGCAGCGCTTTCAACCCGAAGAAATAGTCCGTTTGCCAAGCATCAAACAGCAACTGCCACAAAATCAAAAACTCCAACAATTAATGCTCAACAGCGCAGCAGCAGCTTGGAATGCCACCGATACTGAAACCTTAAAAGCAAAATGGAAGCAACTCGGCTGGGAACCCCCAGGAGTAGTAATCACATCAGAAAACGACGCCGCACGCTCAGCAGCAGTTGCCTTAGCAGCCGCTCACGGCCAACCTTTAGTATTTCTAGAAGGCAACTTGGGAAAACCCAACGATACCCTCAATAACACACAGTGGAAAACTCTGCAACTAGCAGTTACAAAAGCCGTCGAATCAACCGGATATTTTTATTCTCAACTCGCAGACCCGATCGACACAATAACTATTGTACGCCAACTAGCAGTCAAATATCAATCTCCTGAAAAACCAGACGAACAACTAGCCGTTACCGACGGTTTGGGAAGACACCCCAACGGCGAACGCTGGGCGGCTGTCGGCTGGATTTACGGCTCCGAAGTACGATCGATCTATCAAGCCATGTGTGCCATATTTCTAGACAGCCAAACAGCCATGCTTTATGACAGTTACCCCAAGGAAGGAAATTGGGCAAAATATGAAATGGAGGAAGCAGCTAGCGGACTAAAAAGCATAGGTTTAAATGTCGAAGTAGTGCAAAAACCCGAATCTAGCCTGGAAAAGTGGCGGAGTTTAGCCTCAAAACCGTGGACATTTGACTTAATATTAATGAATTCAAAAGGCTATCCAAAATCATTCCAAGTGGGCAACGGCGACGCTTCAGTTGAGGACATACCAAAACTCCAATTTCCCGCAGCAATCCACATGATCCACAGTTGGTCAGCAGCAGCGCCAGATGACACAAACACCGTTGCCGGAAGGTGGCTAGAAAATGGTGCTTACGCCTATGTCGGCAGCGTCAACGAACCTTTTTTATCTGCCTTTATTCCACCTAAATTAATGGTCGATCGCCTAAAGCGAGGAGCACCCTTTTTAATCGCAGCACGCCAGCTAGAATCCCCTCCCTGGAAAGTCACCACCATCGGCGATCCGCTAATGTCTATCGCCAAACCCAGACCAAGAATCCCGCCCACTCAACAACCGATGTGATATTATCCGGGATGGAGGGATTTAAAATTGGAGCTTTGAGATTGGTGGTTGTAAAGTAAAATCTCCAATCGCCAATTCTTTAATTTGAAAGTTGTTTTTCACTGAGTTATATGATATGACCCGTTCACTGATGCGATCGACCTAACCACCAAAACTATAAATATAGTTAATTAGCATTATCGCCAGAGTATATCTAAGTTTGAATGTAACTGAGCATACAATCACGCCAAATCCGCCGCTCCTCAGAATCAGTTATTCCACCCC
Source organism: Microcoleus sp. w1-18aA5 (assembly GCF_036701705.1). NCBI lineage: Bacteria > Bacillati > Cyanobacteriota > Cyanophyceae > Oscillatoriales > Microcoleaceae > Microcoleus > Microcoleus sp. w1-18aA5. The sequence goes on from NZ_JAUPTE010000003.1 coordinate 152,359, forward strand.
AGCGACCCACCCAAAAAAATTACCCTAAAATACGCCTTAATTAAGTTGTCAATTCCCCTAAAATCACTCAAAATGAAAATAAGAAATAAATTGTAATATTATATAACTTCTCACCGAAGAATTAACCGCTAAATGAGAGCCATCCCTCCTGTGGATCTGCCGCCACCCGGGCCAACCGCAGCAACTCCCCAAGCCTCCCGACTAAGCCCGCTATTCAACCGCCTGCACCCCAGCCCAGAAACCCTCCTGCTCATCCTCTCCCTAGTCATCGGGGGAGTTACGGGCGCAGGCGTCGTCACATTTCACTACCTCATCCACTTCATCCACAGCCTGATGCTGGAAGACTTCATGGGGGCGATCGCGTCGAAAGGCTCTTGGACGCTAGCCTGCATTCCCACCCTCGGCGGAGTCATCATCGGGCTGATGCGGTGGCGGTTTCGGGACTTTGGTCCGAATATGTCTTCCTTAATTGCAGCAACCCGCGGCCTGCAAGAACTCTCCCCCCTCAAACCCATCACCAAAATGGTGGCAGCCTCAGTTTCCCTCGGCACCGGCGCCTCCCTCGGCCCGGAAGCCCCCAGCGTCGAAATCGGCGCTAACTTCGGAATGCTGCTGGCTCAAGTCTTGCAGCTCTCCCCAGAACGGCAGCGCTTGCTCCTCGGCGCCGGTGCAGCAGCAGGTTTATCCGCCGGGTTTAACTCTCCCATCGCCGGAGTGTTCTTTGCCTTAGAAGTCGTGCTCGGCAGCACCTTCGCCACTTCCTCAGTCAGCGTTGTCTTGCTCTCCGCCGTAGTTTCCGCGCTCATCGCTCAAATCTGCTTGGGAGCTCAGCCGGCCTTTTCTTTGCCGATATACGATGTCCGCAGCCCCCTAGAACTGCCTCTGTACATGGGATTGGGACTTTTGGCGAGCGGAGTGTCTCTAGCCTACACAGAAGCAATTCAATTGGCCGATCGCTGTTTTCAAGGAAAAGTCCGAGGATTTGCTTGGCTGGGACGAATGCCCCGGCCGCTTCACCCCATCATCGGCGGGGCCTGCGTCGGCTTAGTCGCCCTACAATTGCCTCAAATTTTGGGTGTCGGCTACGAAACAGTCCAAGCAATGCTCCAAGATGTTAAATTTTCCTTGCCTTTGCTGTTGCTGCTGCTGTTTGTCAAACTGGCGATGACCGCAATCAGCCTCGGCAGCGGTTTAGTGGGCGGCATCTTCGCTCCGGCGATGTTTTTGGGAGCTTCCCTGGGTTCGGCTTACGGACTCTTTTTGGAAATGCTGCCGACAATGAGCGATCGAGTCGCCGGCCCTGCCGCCTACGCAATGGTGGGAATGGCCGCCGTCCTCGCCGGCAGCGCCAGAGCACCGCTGACAGCCATCCTATTGATGTTTGAATTAACCCGCGATTACCGGATTGTCTTGCCTTTGATGGCCGCAGTCGGATTGAGCGTTTGGTTGGTGGAGTGGGTCAACCGCCGATCGACAGCCCACAGCCTCAACCTTCAGCAAATGGGCGTAGACGTGGCTGTCAATACACCGATCAAAGCCAGAGAACAGTTGCAGGATTGGGAAGATGTTCTGGGCGATCGCATCGTCACAGAACTGATTTCTTGCCAACTCCCCACCGAGGGCGAACACAGGGACGATGAGCCTGTGCTGGCGATCGCCAATGCACATTTGCCGGAAAATGTCAAACCATTGCCTGAAACAAAATCAGCCGTTTGACCAATCTCAACTCCCGTTGCTTCGCCACCAAACAGATCGCCTTAAAGCTAAATCTGACAACCCTGGGGGGGTGACAAAGAGGCCTAGGAGATAGACCGAATCAGGGTTGCAGCCCGCATACCTTGTTGATAAAAGCGACGTTTATTTCGAGTTAACTTCATTAACTGTTCCACTTCATCAGAATATTGTTCGAGATAATTAACCCACTTTTCTCCCGCTTGCGCCAACACCAAATGTACTCCGTCTTCGATATCTTTTTTTAGGTTCTTGACGCCGACATACATATTTTCCTACCTGCTTTTTCTG